>NZ_QEYV01000007.1:0-1083 GCF_003992815.1 Xanthomonas sp. DAR33341
GATGTTCTACAACCCACAACGCCGTCATGGTTCAACTGGCGACCTGTCCCCTGTAGAGTTTGAACGGCGCTACGCGCAACGAGGGTCTTGAGTGTCTACGGAACCCTGGGCGTATCATACACCCCGTTGGACCGGCTCGATTCTCTCGGCATCTACGTGCAAGTGCCATTTTGATTGAGCGAGCCAAGTTACGCCATAAAGATATGCCTCACTGATTGGGGCATATCTTTTGAGGGTTGCTATGAAATTCGTGCTGGTTTCAGTGTTGTACTTGTGTTCGATGGCGCTATCGCACGCAGCCTGTCGAACGGAACCCATCAATACCAATCTTCCTGGCCTCGGGCAGGGCTTGATGCGCGACCAGGTACAGCAGGTTTTTCCGACCTATCGCGAGATTGTTCCATCCTCGGATCGACTTGCCATCGTATGGATCGACCCTAAAGACTGCGGAGCGAAGGATATTGATGCGCGCCAAAGGCAACTTGAGACCATGCTTGGAAGGCAAGTCATCTTGATGCCATCGCCGCAGGATTACCGAATCTTGCAAGGCGGCTTCGGTTATCCGGAGATCGTCAAAACGCGCCAGTTGCGAGCGCTATTCCCAACTCTGCGGATCCGTGGCAGCAAGATCGGCGAGAACGTAGAGGTGCTGGTGGTCGGCGAAAGCGACCTGGCGGCTACCGAGCTGGACGATCGTCTGGGCAAGGCGGCGACAATCGTGGGACGCCCCGTGGAGCTGCGAACGGACGAAAGCGCAACAGCCTCAAAATAGTTGGGCGTGCATGCGATCTGCTGCCGAGCGCCGAACCGGAGCATCAAACCACGCGGGAGTAGGGCGGCTTGCGGCGCTGGCGCCCTTTGTCCAATGCTTTCAGGCGGGCCTGTGCAGAAGCCTCGCTATCTGCGACTTCGACCAACTGACCATGCCGGCGAGAACCTTTGCCGCCCCAGGATCGGATGACGGTATAGAGGGGAGGCAGGGATTTGTGTAAAAAACAGCCAAAAGTGGGCTAACTCGCTGTCAGTAAAGGTTACTTACACCAATCCCTGCCGACGCTCAGGTAGTCACCGACTGAGCCTCAC
>NZ_QEYV01000056.1:0-895 GCF_003992815.1 Xanthomonas sp. DAR33341
CCAAGTTCGCGGTGGAGCAATTCCAGCGCGCACATGGCCTGCAAGTCGATGGTGTAGTGGGGCAGCAAACACAGGCGGCACTCGGGAAAGCATTGTCGCAGCAGACGACCAAACACGCCGAGCAGAGCAGTGCTCAGGGTGTCCCTTCACATGCCACATCTGCTCCGTTGCTTTCCGATCCTCGCCACCCCGACAATGGCATGTTCGTCGGTACGGTAGGCAAGCTGGAGGCCTTGGGCGAGCGCGGTGGATTTTCCAACCGCAAGGAGCTGGAGCAGGCGGCCGGGCAGATCGTGTTCGAGGCCAAGGTCAGCGGTCTCCAACGCATCGACCATGTAGTGCCGAACAAGAGTGGCGACGGCTTCTTCGCGGTACAAGGCGAGATGACCGACCCAGCAATGCGGCGTGTATTCGTGGATCGCGATCAGGCGCAGAACCAACCGTTGGAACAGAGTAGCCGTCAGGTGGCGGAGGAAAGCCAGCGCCAAGTCCAGCAAAATGCGCACCAAGCACAGCAAAACGTCGAGACACGCAGCGGCCCAAGCCTGTAAAGGCAGATAACGTTCGATGGATGGCCCCGGCACTGACCGGGGCCATTTTTTTTTGCAAGAGCGTAATGTATTGGCCAAGGAAGATCTCGCGATCGCCTCGTCATTCTATGCGCAGCTGCCGGGCAACTGGCGCTTCCGTACGCGCATCGCCAACCTGAGCTCGCTGAACTTCCTTGGCTTGTCGCCGCTGCACAATTTTGCCCAGGGCAAGCAGCACAACAATCCATGGGGCGACTGCGTCACCACCCTGCAGACAACCAATGGGCAGCCGTACTACTTCAACTTCCATGCGACGCATCCGTCCGAGAACTCATTGGGAGAGAAGGCCATCGGCAATACGATGG
>NZ_QEYV01000006.1:0-844 GCF_003992815.1 Xanthomonas sp. DAR33341
CGTGGCGATGATCTGTGTCTCGGTGAACTTCGATGTGCGCATGGAACCTCCTGACTTGGGAACGATGCCAGAAAGATCTACTTATGCGGTGTCTGCGGATCGGGGGAGCTTACGCATTCAAGTACCTAATTGATTTCGCGACATTTCTCAAAAAATCTTCTGGTGCACCATTAGCGAACCTTACCTTGCGCCCATCCGGATCAGTGAACTTATAAGGATTGTTGTTTGCATACCAGTAGCGATTGAAGTTCGCTGCAAGCACCGAATCCGCAGCTACCGGGTCCACGCCCAGGAACCGCCCCAGGTCTTGGTCGTAGTAGCGCTGCTGCATGTAGGTCAGCCCGGTCGCCCCATCCATGGCGTGGCCGGTGTAACCGATGCCATCGACCGTCTTGCCGATGGGGCTGCCGTAGGGCTGATAGTCGGTTCGCTCTACCACCTACCCGGCTGTATCCGTCACAGCGATAGGGCTGCCTAGCGCATCGGTGTGCTGGAATTTGATGGTTCCTGAGTTACGGGTGGCAAGCAGGCTCCCATTGAGATAGACGTATTCCATGTTGCCCTTGCCCGACGCCTCTGTGTAGAACAGCTGGCCAGCCTGGGTATAGACCTGAACGGTCCGCGTCGTGGGTCGGCCAGCTATCGTGCGACGGCCGTAGGCATCGTAGGCATAGCTTTCCTTGCCGGTGACATCTCGCAGACGATTTCCGTAGTCAAAGGTATAGGCTTGACCGTTCTTGTTCTTGAGGTTGCCCTGCGGGTCGTAGCTCAGCCCGACGGTGGTGGCGCCCGCATTGTTCTGGACATTGGTCAAGCGGTTCTTGGCGTCATACCAGTAATTGTT
>NZ_QEYV01000005.1:0-336 GCF_003992815.1 Xanthomonas sp. DAR33341
TGGCCACCACCTGCTCCGGGGTCAGGCCATGGGCCTGGCACAGCACCGGCAACAGCCGCTGCACCGTCTCCAGCGCCTGCTTGCCGCCATCGTGGCTGGCGATGGCCACCACCTGCTCCGGGGTCAGGCCATGGGCCTGGCACAGCACCGGCAACAGCCGCTGCACCGTCTCCAGCGCCTGCTTGCCACCGCCATTGCTGGCGATGGCCACCACCTGTGCCGGGGTCAGGCCATGGGCCTGGCACAGCACCGGCAACAGCCGCTGCACCGTCTCCAGCGCCTGCTTGCCGCCATCGTGGCTGGCGATGGCCACCACCTGCTCCGGGGTCAGGCCAT
>NZ_QEYV01000004.1:0-273 GCF_003992815.1 Xanthomonas sp. DAR33341
GGCGGTGCGCGAGACCTGCACCTTGGGCCGCACTTCATGCAGCAGGTCGCGCGGGATCTCACGCAAGAAGCGCGAGGGCACGTTGTAGTTGTCCTGGCCGTGGATGCGCCGCGATTCGGCGTAGCACAGCACCAGTTTCTGGCGCGCGCGGGTGATACCCACGTAAGCCAGGCGGCGTTCTTCTTCGAGCCGGCCGCTTTCTTCCAGCGAGCGTGCGCTGGGGAACAAACCATCTTCCAGCCCGACCAGGAACACGATCGGAAATTCCAGGCC
>NZ_QEYV01000003.1:0-227 GCF_003992815.1 Xanthomonas sp. DAR33341
AGCAGGTGGTGGCCATCGCCAGCCACGATGGCGGCAAGCAGGCGCTGGAGACGGTGCAGCGGCTGTTGCCGGTGCTGTGCCAGGCCCATGGCCTGACCCCGGAGCAGGTGGTGGCCATCGCCAGCAATATTGGTGGCAAGCAGGCGCTGGAGACGGTGCAGCGGCTGTTGCCGGTGCTGTGCCAGGCCCATGGCCTGACCCCGCAGCAGGTGGTGGCCATCGCCCGT
>NZ_QEYV01000002.1:0-221 GCF_003992815.1 Xanthomonas sp. DAR33341
TTTTTACTGCCTATCAGGGCAATTCTTGCCGGTGGCAGCAACCACCGGCAACACTCAGGGCCGCGTTGGAGGCGGCACGCATATGAAGCCACAGAAGCCAGCAGGACATAATATACAGAGCGCAGCAAAGGCTTCCCGCAAAGGGTCGTTATACAAATCTGCGCATCGTTCTATAATCAGCAACACACAGTTCCGAGACGCCAGAATCTTCAGTGGATTCA
>NZ_QEYV01000001.1:0-219 GCF_003992815.1 Xanthomonas sp. DAR33341
AGCCGCTGCACCGTCTCCAGCGCCTGCTTGCCACCGCTATTGCTGGCGATGGCCACCACCTGCTCCGGGGTCAGGCCATGGGCCTGGCACAGCACCGGCAACAGCCGCTGCACCGTCTCCAGCGCCTGCTTGCCACCGCTATTGCTGGCGATGGCCACCACCTGCTCCGGGGTCAGGCCATGGGCCTGGCACAGCACCGGCAACAGCCGCTGCACCGTC
>NZ_QEYV01000025.1:0-263960 GCF_003992815.1 Xanthomonas sp. DAR33341
TCATCGTCCTGCACCGCATCGCGCACATCCTGTGCCAGCGTCGCCTTGACGATGATCGAGCGGATCGCATCGGTGGCCTCTGACAGCGGCACATCGTTGCTCAGGCGCTGGAAGGTGTCGCGGCTGTTGTAGCCGGAGCCATCCTTCAGGTAATGCTCGTACATCGACAACAGATCCTGGCAGGCCGTGATCAGTGCAGCGACATTGCCACGCACCAGTGCGTGACCGATCTGATCGAAACTGTGCAGGCAATCGGCAAGCCAGTGCAGGTCGTAGCGCGCGGTGGTCGGCTCGGGGGCGTTGTGGCCGCGGCTGTAGGCGCTGTAGCGACGCAGGCTACGTGCCACGCGCGCCACATGCGCGAACAGCGTGCCGATCTCGCTGGCGATATCCAGCCGCTGCACCAACACCATGGGAATCACCTGGCCGGCAGCGGCCGCCTGCTGCTCGGAGGCGTTCTGCTCATGCTGTTCCAGCGATTGCTTGAGCACGGCATAGCTACGCTGCAGCGATTCCAGTTCCAGCGTGGTGGCCGCCGCACGCGCCTTCAGTTGCGACAGCGCCGCCTGATAGCGGCCAAGGCTGTCCTGCGTGCTGGCAAGCTCGCCGGATTCGGCACGCAGCTGGCGGCCACGTACGAACGCCAGCCCGGTAGCGATCAGCGCCCAAAGTGCGAATGCAGGCACCAGGTAGATCAGGATGCCCATGGGGATTCCTCGAAACGTTGCATATCTTGTCGGCCTGCAACGCGCAGACTTGAGGCTGATCCTTGGCGCATGCCCTGATTCGGGACGTCGTGCTCAGGCACGGCAACGACATGTTGCCGGCGCACAGGATCTCAGGTGGCGAATGGCACCCCGAAGAGGCCCGACAGCACGCCACTGCGGGGTAAGGGAATGCACGAAGAGGGGGCTGCGCGCGGGAGCGGCCCGGACGATGCAGCGGTGCCCCCAAGCGCGCTGTTCGGCTGGTCAGCGCAGAATGCCCGGCAAATCCAGCCCTTTTGCCTTCGCGCAATCGGTTGCAATGGCGTAACCGGCATCGGCGTGGCGCATCACGCCGGTGGCCGGGTCGTTCCAGAGCACGCGTTCCAGGCGCTTGTCGGCGGCCTCGCTGCCGTCGCAGACGATCACCATGCCGGCATGTTGCGAGAAGCCCATGCCGACGCCGCCGCCGTGGTGCAGCGATACCCAGGTGGCGCCGCTGGCGGTATTGAGCAGGGCGTTGAGCAGCGGCCAGTCGGAGACCGCGTCCGAGCCGTCGGCCATCGCTTCGGTTTCGCGATTGGGCGAGGCCACGCTGCCCGAATCCAGATGGTCGCGGCCGATCACCACCGGTGCCTTCAGCTCGCCGCTGCGCACCATTGCGTTGAAGGCCAGGCCCAGCCGGTGGCGGTCGCCCAGGCCGACCCAGCAAATGCGCGCGGGCAGGCCCTGGAAGGCGATCTTGTCGGCTGCCATGTCGAGCCAGCGATGCAGATGCGCATCGTCGGGAATGAGTTCCTTGACCTTGGCGTCGGTCTTGGCGATGTCGTCCGGGTCGCCGCTGAGCGCGACCCAGCGGAACGGGCCAATACCGCGACAAAACAGCGGGCGGATGTAGGCAGGCACGAAGCCGGGGAAATCGAACGCGTTGTCGACGCCGGCCTCCAGCGCCATCTGGCGCAGGTTGTTGCCGTAATCCACGGTAGGCACGCCCAGTGCGTGGAAGGTGAGCATGGCGCGGATGTGGTTGGCCATCGAATCGCGCGCCGCCGCTTCCACTTCTTTGGGCGCGCTCACGCGCTTTGCGTCCCACTCTTCCACGCTCCAGCCCTGCGGCAGGTAGCCGTTGACCGGGTCGTGTGCAGAGGTCTGGTCGGTCAACAGATCCGGCTTGATCCCGCGCAGCAGCAGTTCGTCCAGCACGTCGGCGACATTGCCGAGCAGGCCGACCGACAGTGGCTTCCTCGCGGTGCACGACGCTTCGATCAGGCGCAGCGCTTCATCCAGCGAATCGGTCCAGGTATCGAGATACCCGGTGCGCAGGCGCATGTCGATGCTGGAGCGGCGGCACTCCACCGCCAGGCACGAGGCGCCAGCCATCACCGCCGCAAGCGGTTGCGCGCCGCCCATGCCGCCGAGACCGCCGGTGAACAGCCACTTGCCGGCCAGGTTGCCGGCATAGTGCTGGCGGCCCATTTCCACGAAGGTTTCGTAGGTGCCCTGCACGATGCCTTGCGCGCCGATGTAGATCCAGCTGCCGGCGGTCATCTGGCCGTACATGGCCAGGCCCTTCTGATCGAGTTCGTTGAAGTGGTCCCAGTTGGCCCAGCGCGGCACCAGGTTGGAATTGGCGATCAGCACGCGCGGCGCATCGGCATGGGTGCGGAACACGCCCACCGGTTTGCCGGACTGCACCAGCAAGGTGTGGTCCTCGTCCAGACGCGTGAGCGCAGCAACGATCGCGTCGAAGGATTCCCAGTCGCGCGCGGCGCGGCCGATACCGCCGTAGACCACCAGTTCCTGCGGGCGCTCGGCCACGTCCGGGTCCAGGTTGTTCATCAACATGCGCAGCGGCGCTTCGGTGAGCCAGCTCTTGGCGGTGAGCGTGGTGCCGGTGGCGGCGCGGATGACGCGGGTTGCATCGTGACGGGTCATGCCGGGTTCCTTGCAATCAGCGGTTGGCCGCAGGCGGCGCGGTGTCGGAAGAGGGCGCGTTGGCGAAGTGCAGGCAGGCCTGCAGCACGTGGCGCAGTACCGCGCGCAGCGCGACGGCGTGTACCGGCTGCCACGGCGTTGGCCAGTTGTCGGGAGTGAGGCTGTCGGGTTCGCGCATGTAGCCGCGGCAGGCCAGTTCCATCTGCAAGGTGTGCACGCCGTGCTCGGGCTGCGCGTAGTGGCGGGTGATCCAGCCGCCCTTGAAACGGCCGTTGCGCACCGTGCTGGAGCCGCTGTTGCGGCACAGGCTCTCCACCGCATCGACCAGGCGTCGGTCGCAACTGCGGTCCTCGTTGCTGCCGATGTTGAATTGCGGCAATTCGCCATCGAACAGATGCGGGATGAACGAGCGGATCGAATGCGCGTCGTAGACCACGATCTTCGCGTGCCGCGCGCGCAGGCGCGCGATTTCTCCGGCAAGCGCGGCATGGTACGGGTCGAACCAGCGCGTGCGACGCAACGCGATCTGCGCCTGATCCGGTGCCGCACCATCTGCATACAGCGGCTGATTGTCGAAGGTGGTGAGCGGGCACAGACCGGTGGTGTTCTGGCCCGGATACAGCGAAGCCCCGCTCGGGTCGCGATTGACGTCGATGACCGAGCGCGAGATGGCGGTCCGCAGCGTGGTGGCGCCCAGCGACTGTGCGAAGTCGTAAAGCTGGTGTACCCACCAATCGGTATCGCGGCGCGCCAGCCACGGCGACACGAACTGGTCGGCCACGTCCTCCGGTAAATCGGTGCCGGTATGCGGAAAACTGATGATCAACGGTGCGTCGCCGCGGTGCAGTTCCAGCCAGTCGGGCAGGGCGTTCATCGCTGCGCTCCATGCACGCGTGCTGCGAGCGTGCGGCATGCGTTGCACAGCTGTGCGTTGCGGATGCGTCGCGTGCACGGCGCGGCGTCATCGCAAGTGCGTGTGCTTGGGGAGATAGCGAAAAACCGCAGTTGCGACCGCGACGATGCAGGTAACGATTCGCTGCATAAGCGCTGCCCACTCATACGTCCTGCTCCACACCCGGCAACGGGATCGCCACTGCCTGCGCCAGCGCGCCCGAGCGCACCAACGCGCTGGCAGCCAGCATATCCGGATGGAAATAACGGTCGTCCTGCAACGTGGGCACCTGTGCGCGCAACAGGGCACGTGCCGCTTCCAGCGCAGTGCTGGAGCGCAGTGGCGCATGGAAGTCGCAGCCTTGCACGGCAGCCAGCAGCTCGATGCCGATCACGTGCGCGGCGTTCTCGGCCATCGCCAGCAACCGGCGCGCACCGTGCGCAGCCATGGAGACGTGATCTTCCTGATTGGCCGAGGTCGGGATCGAATCGACACTGGCCGGATACGCGCGCTGTTTGTTTTCCGACACCAGCGCGGCGGCCGTCACCTGCGGAATCATGAAGCCGGAGTTCAAGCCCGGGCGCGGTGTGAGAAAGGCGGGCAGGCCGGACAGCGCCGGGTCGACCAGCATCGCGGTGCGGCGTTCGCTGATCGAGCCGATTTCGCAGACCGCCATCGCCAGCATGTCCGCGGCAAAGGCGACCGGCTCGGCGTGGAAGTTGCCGCCAGACAGCGCTTCGCCGGTATCGCTGAAGACTAGCGGGTTATCGGACACGCCATTGGCTTCGATCTCCAGGGTGCGCGCGGCCTGACGCATCACATCCAGCGCCGCACCCATCACCTGCGGCTGGCAGCGCAGGCAGTACGGGTCCTGCACGCGCACATCGCCAAGCCGATGCGATTCGCGGATGGCCGAATCGGCCATCAGGGCGCGCAGCGCTGCGGCAGTGGCGATCTGTCCAGGCTGCCCGCGCAGCGCATGGATGCGCGCATCGAAGGGCGTATCCGAGCCCTTGGCCGCTTCCACCGACAACGCACCGGTGACCAGCGCGGCCTGCAGGACGGTTTCGATCTCGAACAGACCGGCCAGGGCGCAGGCGGTGGAAAACTGGGTGCCGTTGAGCAGGGCCAACCCTTCCTTTGCGCCCAGCACGCGCGGCTGCAGCTGCGCATGTGCAAGCGCGTCGGCAGCAGGCAGACGCTGCGCGCCGACGAAGGCCTCGCCAACGCCGATCATCGCCGCAGCCAGATGCGACAGCGGTGCCAGATCGCCGGAAGCGCCCACCGAGCCCTGGCACGGCACCACCGGCGTGATGCCGGCGCGCAGCATCGCGTCCAGCAGTGCCAGCGTGTCCGGCTGCACGCCGGACGCGCCCTGGGCCAGGCTGGTGAGCTTGAGTGCCATCATCAGCCGTACCACCGGCACCGGCGTGGGCTCGCCCACGCCTGCCGCATGCGAGAGCACGATATTGCGCTGCAGGGCCTGCAGATCCTCGCGCTCGATACGCACGCTGGCCAGCTTGCCGAAGCCGGTGTTGACGCCATACACCGGCTCGCCACGCGCCACGATGGCCTCCACCGTTTGCGCGCTGCGCAGCACCGCAGCAGCACATGCATCGTCCAACGCGACTTCGGCACCGCGATACAGCGCACGCCATTGCGCCAGCGTGACCTGGCCGGGTTGCAAGACAATAGAAACACTCATGACGACTCCGGATTCAGCACGGATGCCCGCGCCACACGCGGGCATGAAGAGGATTGAAGCCCATGCGATAGACCAGATCGGCCGGCGCATCGATGTTCCAGATCGCCAGGTCGCAGTCCATGCCGGCGCGCAGCTGGCCCAGGCGCGCGCTGCGCCCAAGCGCACGCGCAGCCTCGCGGGTGAACCCGGCGATGCATTCGTTCACGGTCATGCGGAACAACGTCGCCGCCATGTTCATCGCCAGCAGCGGGCTGGTCAGTGGCGAGGTGCCCGGGTTGCAGTCGGTGGCCAGCGCCAGCGGCACGCCGGCCGTGCGCAGCGCGGCGATCGGTGGCAGCTGGGTATCGCGGGTGAAGTAGAACGCGCCTGGCAACAGCACTGCCACCGTGCCGGCAGCGGCCATCGCCGCAACGCCGTGCTGGTCCAGGTACTCGATGTGATCGGCCGACAACGCGCCGTAGCGTGCGGCCAGTTCGGCGCCGTGCTGGTTGCTCAATTGTTCGGCGTGGATCTTGATGCGCAAACCATGCGCTTGCGCCGCGATGAAGACCTGTTCGGCCTGCGCCTGCGAGAACGCCAGATGCTCGCAGAACACGTCCACCGCCTCGGCAAGCCCTTGCGCGGCGATCGCCGGAATCATCTGCGTGCAGACCTGGTCGATGTAGGGCTGCGCCTGCTCGCCAGGCGGCACGGCATGCGCGCCGAGGAAGGTCGGCACCACTTCCACCTTGCGCTGCGCGCCGAGCTGGCGCGCCACGCGCAGCTGCTTGATTTCATCGTCCAGCGCGAGCCCGTAGCCGGACTTGATTTCCAGCGTGGTCACACCTTCGGCCAGCATCGCATCCAGGCGCGGCAGGCTGGCGGCCAGCAGTGCCGCATCGTCGGCGGCGCGGGTGGCGCGCACCGTGGCCACGATGCCGCCGCCGGCTGCGGCGATGTCGGCATAGCTGGCGCCGCGCAGGCGTTGCTCGAACTCGTTGGCCCGATTGCCGGCGTACACCAGGTGCGTGTGGCAATCGATCAGGCCGGGGCTGATCCAGCGACGCTGGCAGTCGTGCGCAGTGTCGGGCTGCAGTGCGGGCGCCCGTGCGGCCGCGCCGGCGTAGACGATATGGCCGTGCCGGCAGGCGACGATGCCATCGTCCACGATGCCCAGGCCGCCAGCGGCCGCATCCAGGGTCATCAGTTGCGCGTTGTGCCACAGAACGTCGCAATGCATGGCGCAGGCTCGTGGTGTCTGATATGTATATACAATAGATTCGGCGATCGAGGGTGTCCAGTGGCAGACCAACAGATGCAGGTGTTCTGGGCCGCCCGGGCATTGTTGCCCGACGGCTGGGCGAGCGGCGTGCGGATCGCACTAGCGCAGGGCCGCATCGGCGCGGTGCAGGTCGATGCGCCTGCTGCCCCCACCGACACGCGTTGCGAGGTATTGCTGCCAGGCCTGGGCAACCTGCATAGCCATGCCTTTCAGCGCGGCATGGCGGGGTTGACCGAAGTGAGTGGGCGCAGCGGCGACAGCTTCTGGAGCTGGCGCGAGCTGATGTACCGCTTCGTCGACCGGCTCGACCCGGACAGCCTGCAGGCGATCGCCGAGCAGGCCTATGTGGAAATGCTCGAAAGCGGCTTCACCCGGGTCGGCGAATTCCATTACCTGCACCACGCGGCGAGCGGTGCGCGGTATGCGCAGGCCGGCGAAATGTCCGAGCGCATTGCCGCCGCTGCCGCCAACGCCGGTATCGGGCTCAGCTTGTTGCCGGTGTTCTATGCGCACTCGGATTTCGGTGGTGCCGCCCCCAGCCCGGCGCAACGCCGTCTGATCCACGACATCGACGGCTTCGCGCGTTTGCTGGACGACTGCAGACACAGCCTGAAAGCGCTGCCGGACGCGGTGCTCGGGCTGGCGCCGCACAGCCTTCGCGCGGTCACTCCGCAGCAACTGGCAGCGCTGGTGCCGCTTACCGATGGCCCCATTCATCTGCATATCGCCGAGCAACAGCGTGAAGTGGACGCCTGCCTGGCCTGGTCCAAGCAGCGCCCGGTGCAGTGGCTGCTGGCCAACGCGCCGGTGGATGCGCGCTGGTGCCTGGTGCACGCCACGCATGTGGATGCACGCGAACTGCAGGCGATTGTCACCAGCGGCGCGGTGGTCGGGCTGTGCCCGATCACCGAAGCGAACCTGGGCGATGGCGTGTTCCCGATGCAGGCCTTTGCTGCTGCGGGCGGGCGTTTTGGAGTGGGTTCGGATTCGAATGTGCTGATCGATGCGGCCGAAGAACTGCGCCTGCTCGAGTACGGCCAGCGCCTGACGCTGCAGGCGCGCAATGTCCTGGCGCAGGGGCCTGTCTCGAGCGGGCGCTGGCTCTACGATCAGGCTGGCATGGGTGCCGCGCAGGCGCTGGGCCTCGCGCAGACCGGCATCCGTGCCGGCGCAGCGGCCGATCTGATCGAACTGGACGCCGCGCATCCGGCCCTGCTGGCGCGCAGCGACGACGCCTTGCTGGACAGCTGGCTGTTTGCCGCGCGTGGCACCGCGGTGCGCAACGTCTGGCGTGGCGGGCGCTGGGTGGTGCGCAACGGGCAGCATGTCGACCGCGCCCGTATCGCCATACGGTTTGCCGCGGTGTTGCGCAGCCTGCTGGGCCAGTGACATTGGCCATCGCACGATGCAAGAGTGGCCAGGTGGATGCCCAACGGCGCGCAGAAGTCGTGGTGTACGCTTTACACCTGCCGATGACGGGCCCCGGCCGCAACCGCCAGTGGCTGCGCCTGAGCCGCTTCAAACGGATGCGCGCGCAGTGCTGCTCCAGGAGCCGCTGCAGAGGCAGCAGCGTCGGCGGTGCAGGTGCACCGGTGCCCTCGTCCATGCAGCGTGCATGGTGCATGTCGCAACGTGCTGCTGGCGCACGCTGCCGACCATGTGGCATGCCGATTGAATAGCCGCTCTTTCCGGAGACCCGCGCGTTGAACGCCATCACCACCATCGTGCCTGGCACCTTGCATCAGCGCATCCGCCAGGATCTGGAACAACGCATCCATAGCGGCGACTGGCCGCCCGGGCACCGCGTGCCGCCCGAGCATGAGTTGATGGCGCAGTACGGCTGCTCGCGCATGACCGTGAACAAGGTGCTCGGCTTGCTGGCCGATGCCGGCATGATCGAACGCCGCCGCCGTACCGGTTCATTCGTGGCACGGCAGCACCCGCATCTGGAACAGGTGGCGCTTTCGATCCCGGACATCGAAGTGGAAATGACCACGCGCGGCCATGCGTACCGGTTCTCTTTGTTGTCGCGGCAGCTGCGCAACGTGCGGCAGCGCGTGCCGCAGGAACGTGCGCTGGGCAGCACCGGCAAGGTGCTGGAATTGCAGAGCGTGCACCTGGCCGACGGCCGCCCGTTTGCGCTGGAGCACCGCGTGATCGATATCGCCACCGTGCCCGACGCATTGGACCAGCCGTTCACGGAGGTGGCGCCGGGCAGCTGGTTATTGCGCAACGTGCCATGGACGCGCGCCGAGCACCGCATCAGCGCTGCCAGTGCCGATGCCGCGCAGGCCGAGCAGCTCCAGGCGGACGATGGCGCGGCCTGCCTGGTGATCGACCGCCACACCTGGCGCGGCGACCTGCCGGTCACCTACGTGCGCCAGATGTTTCTAGGCGGGTCGTACGATCTGGTGGCGCGGTTCGCGCCGGGGCTGCGTTGAGGTGATGTCGGCAGGCGACGGACGCTACCGCAGCGCTCAAGTCGCCGGGGATTGTTGGCTGAACGGTTATCGGCCGTGTTGAAGTCGCACGCCAAGATGGCGGCGACTGCGCTTCACGATCAGGTGCCCAGCTGAGCAGGCCAAGCCGCGCGGCACGATGACAGCCGCCAACGCCCCAGGATCAGATCGTGCTGCACTGACGCCAGCGCACCGGCTCGGCGGTGCCCGGGCGCGGGTTGAGCTGCACGCGCACCGTGCGCAGGTAGGGGTAGCGTTCCAGCTCGCGGCAAATCAGCGGCCATGCCGCGCCGTCTTCCACCGTCCGGTCCACGACCAAGGTCGCCTGGGTCAGCCAGATGCCGCGCACCAGCCCCGGTGTCTGCGCCAGCGCCTTGGAGACCTCGCGCTGATAGCCCTGGATGGTGGCCGCATCCGGTTCTGCGCCTTCACCCACCGCGGCCGGGGCCGCCGCGGTGGGTGAAGGCATCGGCTGGGCGGGACTGGCGGGAGGCGTAGCCGCAGCAATCACGCGAGCCGGTGCGGGAACAGGCGAAGACGCCGCAGTGCGCGGTGCAGCCGGCGTCGGAGCCGGCGGGCGCAGCGCCAGCACCGCCATGGCTGCCAGCGTCGCCAGCGCCGCGCCGGCGATGACGCTGTGGCGGATCGCGCGGCGGCGCGCCGCCCCGACCACGCCGGCTTCCACGTCGCCAGGCAGATAAGGTTTGAGCAGCGGCCACAGACGCACACCGTCCAGGACTTCGATCGATTGTTTCTCCGCGGCGGCGATACCTTCGCGCTCCATGCGGCCTTCGGTCACCATCACGCCGCCGTTGGCGCCAGCCAGCCGCGCCATCGCGCCGAGCTCGTTCACTGCCGCCACGCCGATGCGATAACCGCGCCCGTGCTTGCAGGCCACCAGCCGGGTGCCATGCTCGGTCTGCATCATGAAATCGGCAGTGGGCAGGCCGTCCTGCGGCAACTGCGTGGGCTGCCATCCCCGTTGATCCTGCAGAACGCGCAGCACCACGGCGGAAAAATCGCGCCAGTGCATGATGGCCAGCGCACGTACGCCTTCATGCACTTCATTGGCGCGTCGTCGCACCAGCCAAAGATAGGCAGACACGGCCAGCCAGAGCAGCAGTGCAGCCAAGGGCGCCAGAATCCAGGAAGGCATGAGCATCAAGCAATGGCGCGTATAACGAATCGTGCGTGTAGAAGAATCCTTCGCGAAAGATTCGTCAATGGATCGTGCGCGGCGATATCGCGAGCCGTGATCCAGATAGCGAAAGACCCGCCAGTCCGAAGCCGTGAGGGGAGGGGAGCAAACGGACTTCGTAACGCAGGACTGGCGGGTCGTCCCCGATTGTCTGAAAAATCATGTTGCTTTGCAACATCGGGAGGTAGGGCTGTGTCGAAGCGCTAAGGTCCTGATTCCAAAGGCTATGCGGATCTGACTCGCCTCCTGGCTTCACGTCGAACCATCGCCAATGCCGGGCTGCCGCTTCAACAAGCGCACCACGCAGGGCAATTGCCCGCACCAGGTCAGGTGGCGCAGCCGGTGCCACTGCTTGAGGTGGCTGGGGGCGACCACGCCGGCACGCATCTCGAAGCGTAGTCTGCACACCAGCACCAGCACCAGCACCAGCACCAGCACCAGCACCAGCGATGATTTTCTCACCGTCCCGTGCGACAACCGCGCCGTCCGATGACAGCGCGGTTGCTTTCACCGTTGCGCTTATTCCGGGTCGAACGCACCGGGGTTGCTGGACGACGATGCCGCCCCGGCGCCCGCGCCGCCAGCACCGGTCGTCTCGCTGGCAGCCTGCGCCGCCTGGTTGGCGGTGCGGTTGGCGCGCTTGGTGGCCGCCGTGTTTGCGCGGACCTGGGCCTTCAGCGACTCGACCTCGCGCCGCAGGTTTTCCAATTCTTCCTGCTCGGGAATGTTGAGCGTGCGCAGGACACCCTTCACGCGTTCGTCGAAGGCCTTGCCCAGTTTGTCCCAGCCGCGCACCGCAGTGTCGCGTGCCTGCTCGAACTGGGTTTCCACCTCTTCGCGCAACTCATCCACGCTCTCGGCCGCCCTGCGCTGACCGGTGCGTTCATACGCGGCGCCTTCGCGTACCAGCGAGTCGAACAGCTTGCTGCCTTCGTTCTGCACGCGCCCGAGCGCGCCCAGGCCAGCAAGCCACACGGTCTGAGCCGATTCGCCAAGCCGGCGCGAGATCTGTTCCGCCTGCGCCTGGAAGCCCTGGGCCGCGTTGCCGCGGTTACCGTTGTGATCGTATCCGGTCGTCATGCGATGCTCCTGTAGGTTGCCAACGTGACATTGCGTTCACCCTAGTGCCGACCCTGCATCGGGCAGGTGAAGCAGTGCCCGATCAGGCGGACTGGAAGCATCTACCCGCACGCGCCCGAGCAGGTGACTTGAGGCTGAAGCAGCGCAGCGCCAACGGTACGATTCAGGCGAGTTTTTCGGCCAGCAGGCGCCGGATTTCCGATTCCACCATCGGCTGGACGGCCGACAGCAAAAAGCCGAGCTCGGCGGTGACGTGCACTTGCTGCGGCAGCAGCGCGATCGCCCCGTCCACGCCGGCACGTGCGATGCGCAAGGTGTCGCCTTCCCAATGCGAAGCGACGCCGTAGCGATCGGTCAGCTTGCGCGCCGCCTCGTCGATGGCCGCGCGGGCCTGGGCCGGCGTCAAGGAATGGTCGTGGCGGATATCGATGTTGGACATGGGTGCGATGGGTCAGGCGAAAAGTGAGGGCGCATTGTGCGCATGCGCGGGCCAGGCTCCAAGTGCGGCCACGCGTGGCGTCGCTGTCGATGTCAGACATGCGGGTCTGCGAGCTGCTGCCGCGGCGCCTGCTCAGCCGACGGCAGCGCGCCAGCACGCTCCGATCACTCCTGGATGGCCGCGCATGGGGGCAAACCTGCTAGGCTGCGGCGGGTGCGCGACCTGCAAGTTCACTTCACCCACCGGCAGCAGCCGGATCATTCCCTCAAGCCCGGCGTCCACCGGATCGTCCGTCATGCCTCCGGCAGCGTGCGGGTGGTCGGCGATGCGCAGGGCGCATTGCTGTTGGCGCAGTTCTGCCTGGACCAACGCGGCCTGTGGCTGCAGGTCGCCAACGGAATCCGCGGTATCCACGTCAATGGGCGCCCGGTGCGCCGCATGGCGCTGCTGCGTGCGGGCGATGCGATCTATGCCGATGGCGTGGAAATGCTGTTGCGCAGTGCCCCGTCCAGTGCGCCGGCCAACGATACCCAAGACGACACGGCCAGCCTCGGCGAGGTCTGCCTGCTGTTGCGCGGCATCGGCGGGCGTCATCACGGTCGCAGTTTTACCCTGGATCGCGCGCGTCTGGTCGGCAGCGATGCCGCCGCCGATATCGTCATCGACGACCCGGCATTCGCGGCGCAGCATGCGCGCCTGGAACGGCACGGCGACCGTGTGCTGATCCGCGATCTGGGTTCGGAAGAGGGGAGCTGGATCAATGGCGTCCAGGTGCGCGACGGCTGGCTGCAGGCGGGCGATCAGGTCGTCTTCGATGCGCGCCACCGCTTCGTGGTGGAAGTGCCGCGGACGCACCACAGCACCACCTGGGATCTGCCCGATACCGAACCCCTGCCGCCGCCGAGCGCCGTTGCAGAGCCGACGCGCGCACCGGTGAAGGTGGCACGCTGGCCCTGGTTGCTGCTCAGCGCGGCGTTGCTGGCGGCGGCGTTGAGCGCCTTGCTGTGGTTCGGCGCGCGCTGAGTTTTTTCCAGACGCGCCAGCCCAGCAACACCGCAAGAATGCCGGCGTACAAGGCCGGCTCGCGGATATCGGATTTCACCAGCCACCAGAAATGCAGCACTGCCAGCAGGCCGATCGGGTAGATCAGCATGTGCAGGCGGCCCCAGTTGCGCTTGAGCCGACGCATCCACCCCTGGGTAGAGGTGATCGCCAGCGGCATCAGCAACAACCACGCCGCAAACCCCACCGTGATGTAGGGGCGTTTGAGGATATCCTCGAAAATCTGCGTCCAGAAGCCGCGCAGGTCCAACGTGAGGTAAGCCGCCAGGTGCACGGTGGCGTAGAAGAATGCGTACAGGCCCAGCATGCGGCGGAAGCGGATCACCACTGCCTGCCCGGTGAGTTGGCGCAACGGCGTGATCGCCAGCGTGATCAGCAACAGACGCAGCGCCCACAGCCCGGTGCGGTGTTCGATCTCGGCCACTGGGTCGGCGCCCAGCGCATCGCTGCCGCTTTGCCACACCTGCCAGAATTGCCAGCCGAGCAGGGCGATCGGCGCCAGCGCGGCGGCATGCACCAGCGTCTTGGCGGCGATCACGGACGTGGATGTCTTGGCCATGCGATCTCGAAGAAGGAAACGATGCTGAAGCGTAGGAGCGCACCCGGGCGCGACTGGCATGACCGATAAAGCCAGTCGCGCCCGGGTGCGCTCCTACGCCGGGTCGATGTCAGAGTATGTGTTGCCTAGAACCACTTCTTCAGATCCATGCCCGCATACAACGAAGCGACCTGATCGGCATACCCGTTGAAGGGCTTTGTCGCGATGCGTTCGGCAAACAGCTTGCTGGCGGTGCCGGCGATGCGGCGTTCGGTCTTCTGGCTCCAGCGCGGGTGGTCCACCGCTGGATTGACGTTGGAAAAGAAGCCGTATTCGGAAGGTTGCAGATCGTGCCAGGCGGTCTCGGGCATTTTTTCGACGAAACGGATTTCCACGATCGATTTGATGCTCTTGAAGCCGTACTTCCACGGCACCACCAGCCGCAGCGGCGCGCCGTTCTGCTGCGGCAGCGGCTTGCCGTACAAACCAGTGGCCAGCAGGGTCAGCGGATGCATCGCCTCGTCGATGCGCAAGCCTTCGCGATATGGCCAGTTGATTGAACGGTAGCGCACGCCCGGCATCTGTTGCGGGTCGGCCAGGGTGGTGAATGCCACGTACTTCGCCTTGGAAGTCGGCGCGAAGCGCTTGAGTACCTCGCCCAGCGGCACGCCCGTCCACGGGATCACCATCGACCAGCCTTCCACGCACCGCAGCCGGTAGATGCGTTCTTCCGACGCGATGCCCTTGAGCAGTTCGTCCAGCGACAGGCTGCCGGGCTTCTCGCATTCGCCGCCCACCTTCACCGTCCAAGGCGACAGCTTCAAGGTCTTGGCCGCCTTGGACGGATCGGTTTTGTCGGTACCGAACTCGTAGAAGTTGTTGTAGCTGGTGACGTCTTCCAGCCGGGTCAGTTCCTCGGCTGTGCGAAACCCGCTGCGCGCCTGCGCCGGCGTCACCACGGTCTTGGGCGGCGGCGGCGGGTCGGCCTCGGCGCACCCGGCCACGCCCAGCGCGGGGGTCAGGGCAAACAACTGCAGCAGCCGGCGACGGTCGCGGTAAACGGACTCATCGGTGATCTCGCTGGACGGCAAGTTCAAAGCATCGCGAAACGACATGGCAGGCTCCGGCAGTGGCTGCAGCGGTAAGAGTAACGAACCAGGACACAAGTTCGCCTTGGCGCATCGCTACGTTACGTCAGGCTCAGTCAAAAGGATGCAGCTGCAACTTTTTTGTCCGCTGCCAAGCCCGATGCGCTGCGGCATACTAGAAGGCTAGCTCGACAAGGTATGCCATGACACGCGCGTTCAATTTCAGTGCCGGCCCTGCGACATTGCCGGAATCGGTCCTGCGCCAGGCGCAGGCAGAGATGGTCGAGTGGAACGGCGTTGGCGCCTCGATCGTGGAAATCAGCCACCGCAGCGCCGATTTCATGGCGGTGGCCGCTGCCGCCGAAGCCGATCTGCGCAGTTTGTTGTCGATTCCCGACGACTATGCGGTGCTGTTCACCGCCGGTGGCGCCACCACCATCCAGGCCCTGCTGCCGTTGAATTTCGCCGCGCCCGGCCAGGCGGCCGACTACGTGATCACCGGGCATTGGGGCAAGACCGCGATCAAGCAGGCGGCCACATATGTGGCTGCGCGCATCGCCGCCGACGCGCAGGCCGATGGCTTCGTCGACATTCCCGCTGCGGCCAGCTGGACCTTGTCGCCGCATTCGGCCTACGTGCACATCACCGCCAACGAAACCATCCATGGCGTCGAATTTCGCGACACGCCGGACGTGGGCACGCTGCCGTTGTTTGCCGACTTCAGTTCGTCGATCGCCTCCGAGCCGCTGGATATTTCGCGCTACGGCCTGATCTACGCCGGCGCACAGAAGAATCTTGGTCCTGTCGGCATTTCGGTGGTGATCGTGCGGCGCGATCTGCTGGAACGTGCCGGGCAACCGCGTGCGGACATCTTCAATTACGCCTCGCATGTCGCGCGCGATTCGATGCTCAACACCCCGCCGACCTGGAACTGGTATCTGCTCGGGCTGACCGTGAAGTGGATGCTGGAGCAGGGCGGAGTGCAGGAGTTTGCGCGCCGCAATGCAGAGAAGGCCGCGCTGGTGTACGGCGCCATCGATGGTTCCGGCGGCTTCTATCGCAACCTGATCAAACCGGCAGTGCGTTCGCGCATGAACATCCCGTTCTTTCTGCCGGACGAGCGGCTGGATGCGCTGTTCGTCAGCGAATCCAAGGCAGCCGGGCTGCTCGCGTTGAAGGGTCACAAGGCAGTCGGTGGCATTCGGGCGTCGCTGTACAACGCGATGCCGGTGGCGGGCGCGCAAGCGCTGGCCGCGTTCATGCACGACTTCCAGCAGCGTCACGGCTGAGTCTTCATCTACCTGCGGCGTCTGCCGCGCAGGCGCATGCGCGGCCAGCGCACATGCGCCGCCATTTTAGGAATGCCCAGCAATGGCCCCCAAGTCCAACAAGCCCACGGCCGCCACAGGCGGCAACAAAAAGCCGACCAAGACAGCGACGAGTGCTTCAGCCGGCAAGCCTGCAAACACGCCGGCTGAAAAGGCCGCGATCAAGACCGCCGCGCCGGTGCTGGCCGATGTGCGTGCCAAGATCGACGAGATCGACCGCAATATCCAGGCGCTGATTGCCGAGCGCGCCAACTTCGCGCATCAGGTCGGCAAGGCCAAGGGCAAGCTTGCGGCGGCGGTGGATTACTACCGCCCCGAGCGCGAGGCGCAGGTGCTGCGCATGGTGGTGGACCGCAACGAAGGCCCGCTCAGCGACGAAGTGCTGGTGCACGTCTACCGCGAAATCATGTCGGCGTGCCTGGCTCAGCAGGAGCCGCTGAAGATCGGTTATCTCGGCCCGGAAGGTACCTTCAGCCAGCAGGCGGTGCTCAAGCATTTCGGCCGCTCGGCGGTGGGCTTGCCGATGGCGACCATCGAAGAAGTGTTCCAGGAAGTGGAAGCCGGCAATGCCGACTTCGGCGTGGTGCCGGTGGAAAATTCGGGGCAGGGCACCATCCAGGTCACCCTGGACATGTTCCTGACCTCCAACCTGAAAATCTGCGGCGAAGTCGAGCTGCGGGTGCATCAGTACCTGCTCTCGCGCAACGGCCGGCTGGAAGATATCGAACGCATCTACGCGCATTCGCAGTCGTTCGCGCAGACCGCGGGTTGGTTGCGCTCGCATTTGCCCAAGGTGGAAAAGATCGCAGTGTCCAGCAACGCCGAAGGCGCACGCCGCGCACGCAATGCTGAAGATGCCGCGGCCATCGGCGGCGAAAGCGCAGCGCATGTGTATGGCTTGAAGAAAGTCATCATGAAGTCGATCGAGGACGACGACGACAACACCACGCGCTTCTTGGTGATCGGGCGGCAGATCTTTCCTTCGTCCGGGCACGACCGCACGTCGGTGCTGGTGTTCATCCACGACAAGCCGGGTGCGTTGTTCGACGTGCTCAGCCCATTCGCACGCCACGGCATCAGCATGAACCGCATCGAATCGCGGCCCTCGCATCAGGCCAAGTGGGAATACGGCTTCTTCATCGATCTGATCGGCCATGTCGAAGACGATGCGATGAAGCAGGCGCTGGCCGAACTGAAAGCGCACTCGGCACAGATCAAGGTGCTGGGTTCGTATCCGGTGGCCATTCCCTGAGCATCGAGGCTCGATACGACAATCCATGCCGGCGCGCCGCGACCTTGTATCGACGGCGACGCCGCATCCTTCTTCAAGCGCATCGTCGGCGTTGGCGATGCCGCAGCCATCGGATCACATGCATGAGCAGCAGCACGCACCACTGGATTGCCCGACGCGGCACCGCACTGCAGGGCAGCCTGGCCATTCCTGGCGACAAGTCGGTTTCGCACCGCGCGGTCATGTTCGCCGCGCTCGCCGACGGCGTTTCGCAGATCGATGGGTTTCTTGAAGGCGAGGACACGCGCTCTACCGCCGCCATTTTCGCCAAGCTGGGCGTGCGCATCGAAACGCCGTCGGCGTCGCAGCGCATCGTGCATGGTGTGGGTGTAGATGGTCTGCAGCCGCCGACCGAGGTGCTGGATTGCGGCAATGCCGGCACCGGGATGCGTCTGCTGGCCGGCCTGTTGGCTGCGCAGCGCTTCGACAGCGTATTGGTGGGCGATGCGTCGTTATCCAAGCGGCCGATGCGGCGCGTGACCGGCCCGCTGGCGCAGATGGGCGCGCGGATCGAGACGCAGGACGACGGCACGCCGCCACTGCACGTGCGCGGTGGGCAGGCGCTGCACGGCATCGATTTCGTCTCGCCGGTTGCCAGCGCGCAGGTCAAGTCTGCGGTGCTGCTGGCCGGTCTCTATGCGCAGGGCGAGACTTCGGTGACCGAGCCGCATCCCACCCGCGACTACACCGAGCGCATGCTGTCGGCGTTCGGCGTGGAGATCGATTTTTCGCCTGGCAAGGCCCGTCTGCGCGGTGGACAGCGTCTGCGCGCGACCGATATCGCGGTACCTGCGGATTTTTCGTCGGCTGCGTTCTTCATCGTCGCGGCCAGCGTCGTTCCCGGCTCGGAAGTGGTGCTGCGCGCGGTCGGATTGAATCCGCGCCGCACCGGGCTGCTGGCCGCGTTGCGCCTGATGGGCGCAGATATTGGCGAAGAAAACCATGCCGAACACGGCGGTGAGCCGGTCGCCGATCTGCACGTGCGTTACGCGCCATTGCGCGGTGCGCAGATTCCCGAGGCGCTGGTGCCGGACATGATCGACGAATTCCCGGCCTTGTTCGTGGCTGCCGCTGCAGCGAGCGGGCAGACCGTGGTGACCGGCGCCGCCGAATTGCGCGTCAAGGAGTCCGATCGCCTGGCGGCGATGGCCACCGGCCTGCGCACGCTTGGCATACAGGTCGACGAAACGCCGGATGGTGCGACCATCCATGGCGGCAGCATCGGCAGCGGCGTGATCGAAAGTCATGGCGACCATCGCATTGCCATGGCGTTCGCCATTGCCGGCCAGCTATCCACGGGTCAGGTGCAGGTGAACGACGTGGCGAATGTGGCGACCTCGTTCCCGGGCTTCGACACCCTGGCACAGGACGTCGGATTCGGGCTGGAAACTGCCGGGCATCGGTAACGCGTCTGTTCTCCGCCGAGTGGCTTGGAAGGGTCTGCCAGCGAGTCAGGAGGCAAACGACGGCCGCGACATCTCCACCGTTGAGGGCAAAAAGCCGCAGCGCTGAGCAACTCCTTACCGCTGCGCGGTGAATTCCACCGGCACCTGCACGCTGCTCACTACTGCATGGCCGTCGCGCGTGGCGGGCTCGAAGCGCCACCGACGCAAGCTCTCCATCACCGCTGCATCCAGCCGCGGGTCGTCGCTCCCGCTCCGCTCGACGATGGTCACATCGCTCACCCGGCCCTGTACATCCAGTTGCAGACGTGCGGTGCGGCTGCCCTGAATGCCGGCACGCGCCACGGCGGCGGGGTAGCTCGGCATTGCGTTGCCCGGGAGCGGCTTGGCTTCTACGCTGCTGATCGCTGGGCGAGCAGGCTGGTGCGCCACCATCGTCATCGCGCGCGGGCCATCGGTCGTTGGCAGGATCTGCCGACTTTCCACCGGCAGCGGCCGCGTATCGGGAGCGAATGACTCATCGCTGTGGCGTGCCCACCACCAGCTGGGCACCACGACGAGCAGCGCCACCAACGTTGCCCACATCCAGGGCGACGCGCCGTCGCTCGCCACGTTCTGCTGCCGCTCTTGGGGGCGCCGGCCGTGTCGCGGCAACGACGATGGATGAGTGGATGAAGGATTCGAAGTGACGGACATGGCCGGCCTCCTGCGCATCTGGGGATGACGGAACCAGTCTGGTTGGCGATACCTGAGGGAGAGCTAAGGCAGCCGGTAGAGGAAGCGCCAGAGCTTGCCGGATGTTCAGCTTAGTCAAGCTGACATTGCGGCGCGGTTAAACAACATGGCGCTTCCGGCTGCGGGGCGTTCACAGAGCCTGCCACCTCAGGCCTGGATACGCGCAACGCAGTGACAAGGACCAGCTGCGAAGGGTTAGCTGCGCTTACTGCGCCGGCTTGAACTCGAATGGGATGTCCATGCTGCCAGCGACCGGCTGACCATTGCGCTGCGCCGGGTGGAAGCGCCAGTGCCGCACCGCTTCCATGGCCGCACGGTCCAGATCGCGCGAGCCGCTGCGCTGCACCAGGGTCACGCCACCGGGATTGCCGGCGGCATCCACGTCGACCCGCACCACCACATCGCCGGCATCGCCGCGACGCAGCGCAGCGGGCGGGTAGCGGGGCGGCGGCATCTGGCCCTGGATCGGTACCGGGCGATCTCCGCCAGCCACCGGCGCGTTGACCGGCACGGCGCTGCCAGCGGCACCTGGCACCACATTTTCCGGCAGCGGCGTCGGAGCGGGTGGGGCCGGTGGTGCGGTGTCCACCAGGGTGGGGGTTTCGGCTGGCGGCTTGGCCTGCGGCATGTCGCTGGCACCGTCCTGGGCGGGCAACGGCGCCGGCAGCGGCGCGATGGTGTCGTCGGTCTGCGCGCCTGCGGTCGGCTGCGCCGGCGAGGCCTTATAGAAGTCGTCCTTGCGGCCGGTGGCCCAGACCAGCAGGAACAACAGCAGGCCGGCAGCGAAGGCGATGCCGGCGATTTTCAGCGTGTGGCGGGGCAGACGCAGAACGATAGGGCGATCGGACGCGGGACGGGGCGCGGGCATAGGACTCACCTGAAGAATCGTCGCAATTCTGGCATAGCCGTAGTGAATTGATCGCAGCAGGTGGCGGAACAGGCGATAATCTCGCGCTATTCCACTGACGCACATATTCCGATGCTAGATCCGGCCCTGCTTCGCCAACACCCCGCCGACCTTGCCGAGCGCCTGCGCAGCACGCGCGGTTTCTCCCTGGACACTGCGGAACTGGAGTCGCTGGAGAGCGAGCGCAAGCGTATCCAGGTGCGCACGCAGGAACTGCAGAGCCAGCGCAATTCCAAATCCAAGGCGATCGGGCAGGCCAAGGCCAAGGGCGAAGACGTGGCCGCGCTGATGGCCGAAGTGGCCGGGTTCGGCGATGAGCTCAAGGCGTCCGAAGACGCGCTGGATGCGATTCGCGCCAAGCTCGAAGGCATCGCGCTTGGCCTGCCCAATCTGCCGGCCGAGGGTGTGCCGCTTGGCAAGGACGAGAGCGAGAACCTCGAGCAATCGCGTTGGGGTACGCCGCGTCAGTTCGATTTCGCCGTCAAGGACCATGTGGAACTCGGTGCGCCGCACGGCTGGCTGGATGGCGAAACGGCAGCCAAATTGTCGGGTGCGCGGTTCACCGTGCTGCGTGGTCCGGTCGCGCGTCTGCACCGTGCGCTGGCGCAGTTCATGCTGGACCTGCATGTGGGCGAACACGGTTACGAAGAAACCAACGTGCCGCTGCTGGTCAATGCCGATTCGATGCGCGGCACCGGTCAGCTGCCGAAATTCGAAGACGATTTGTTTCAGACCGAAGTCGGCGAGTCGCGCCGTTATCTGATCCCCACCTCCGAAGTGCCGCTGACCAATATCGTGCGCGAGGAGATCGTCGACGCCGAGCGTCTGCCATTGCGCATGACCGCGCATTCGATGTGTTTCCGCGCCGAAGCCGGCAGTGGTGGCCGCGATACGCGCGGCATGATCCGCCAGCACCAGTTCGAAAAGGTGGAGCTGGTGACCGCCTGTGCGCCGGAAGACAGCGATGCCGAGCATCAGCGCATGACGCGCTGCGCCGAAGTAGTGCTGGAACAACTCGGTCTGCCGTATCGCAAGGTGTTGCTGTGCACCGGCGACATGGGGTTTTCCGCGATCAAGACCTACGATCTGGAGGTATGGTTGCCGTCGCAGAACACCTATCGCGAAATTTCGTCCTGCTCCAATTGCGGCGATTTCCAGGCGCGGCGCATGCAGGCGCGCTGGCGCAATCCGGTCAGCGGCAAGCCGGAGTTGCTGCACACGCTCAACGGCTCGGGCACTGCCGTGGGTCGCGCGATGATCGCGGTCATGGAGAACTACCAGAATGCCGATGGCTCGATCGATGTACCGCAGGTGCTGCGTCCGTACATGGGCGGGATCGAGCGGATCGGCTGAGCGCCGCTAACAGGAAGGCGGCGCCCATCACCAGGCGGCGCGGGCGGTGTTCGGTGCGCATGTCGCGTTCGGGCACTGCGGTTGCCCGGCTAGACCCTCGCTCACCAAACGCGTGCTCGCGACGCTTTGGTAGCCGACAAATGCGAGTGTGGAGTGCAGTCTGCGTTGTCTGGCGCACATCGTTTGAGGCGTTTGAGCGCGAGCTCCTTTGCTAGTGGAGATTGACGAAAAAAAACGG
Source organism: Xanthomonas sp. DAR33341 (assembly GCF_003992815.1). Taxonomy (NCBI): domain Bacteria; kingdom Pseudomonadati; phylum Pseudomonadota; class Gammaproteobacteria; order Lysobacterales; family Lysobacteraceae; genus Xanthomonas; species Xanthomonas sp. DAR33341. Next base: position 21,617 of record NZ_QEYV01000025.1, read on the forward strand.
GACCAGCGCTGGTCCCGTTTGTCGTTTACGGCATGTCGCCGTCATGACGATCTTTCGATGCGTCGACGCATCACGCCGCACGCTTACGCGCCAACAGCAGCCTCTTCTTCAGACAGCCCGGCCAGCGCCGAGGCCAGCGCATCGGCGCGATGCTGCGGCGAATACGCCACGCCTTCTGCGCGCACGAAGCTGATGTCGTCGACGCCCAGGAAGCCCAATACCTGGCGCAGATACGGCTCCTGAAAATCGTTCGTGGGATCGGCATACAGGCCACCACGCGCGCTGGCAATGATGACGCGCTTGCCGCCGGCCAGGCCTTCCGGACCATTGGCGGTGTACTGGAAGGTGCGCCCGGCGACTGCAATGCGATCGATCCAGGCCTTGAGCGTGGAAGGGATGGCGAAGTTGTACATCGGTGCGCCAATCACGATGACATCGGCCTGCAGGAACTGCTGCATCACCGCTTCGGCGGCCGCGGCCTCTGCCGGATCGGTCTGCGCCAGCGTTTGCGCGGTCAGATGCGGAATCGGGTCGCGGTCGAGGTCGCGATACGACACGTGCACCTCGGGATGGAGCCGGCGCTGCTGCTCCACGACGGCGGCGCTGAGCTCGCGGCTGATGGAATTGGCGCCGAGCGCGCTGGAGTCGAGGTGCAGCAGTTTCATGACGGTGACCTGTGGCAAGCGGCATCGCCGCGGAGGTGTGCAGCCTAGGTCGTTGCTCTGTTGGAATAAAGGTGATTAAATATCACTTATCGTTCTATCCATGGATACATGCGCCATGCACGACCTGAATGACCTGTATTACTTCGCGATGGTGGTGGATCACGGCGGCTTTGCCGCTGCCGAGCGTGCGCTGGGCATCCCCAAATCGCGCCTGAGCCGCCGCATCAGCCAGCTCGAGACCGACCTGGGCGTGCGCTTGTTGCAGCGCTCCACGCGCCGTTTCGCGGTGACCGACGTCGGCACCAGCGTGCACCGGCATGCGCAAACCATGCTTGCCGAGGCCCAGGCCGCGCGCGAGGTGGTGGATCGTCTCAGCGCCGAGCCGCGCGGTCTTGTACGTGTGAGCGTTCCTGTTTCGCTTGCGCAGATCCAGTTGCCCAAGTTGTTGCCGGAATTCCTGGCCAAGTATCCCAAGGTGCGGCTGCAGCTCAATATCAGCAATCGCCGCGTGGATGTCATCAACGAGGGTTACGACATTGCGCTGCGTGTGCGCTCGCGCCTGGACGACGACGGCAGCCTGGTGATGCGCAGCTTCGGCCAGGTGCAGGAACTGCTGGTTGCCAGTCCCAAATATCTGGATCGCGCCGGGCGCCCCAAGGACCCCAGCGAGCTGGCCAACCACACCACCATGAGCACCAGCGAAGACGAAGCGCATCAGCGCTGGGAGCTGCACGGCCCGAACGGCGAAATGCGCCGCGTCGATCTGCAGCCACGCCTGGCCGGCTTCGACTTCCCGCTGCTGCAGTCGATGGCGCGCGACGGCTTCGGCATCACCATGCTGCCGGAAACCGTATGCGCCGAAGCGGTGCGGAGCGGCGAGCTGGAAGTGGTGTTGCCGCACTGGTCGCTGCCGCAGGGCATCTGCCATGCCGTGTTCGCCTCGCGTCGCGGCCTGCTGCCGGCGGTGCGGGTGTTCATCGACTTCCTGGCCGAACACCTGCCCCAGGAAATCGAACGCTCGCGCCTGGATTGCGGCGGCAATTGCGCCGAACTGGCGGAAAAGCTCAAGCGTGCCGCCGGCACGGCGCCGCGCCTGGTGGTGGCCGAAGCGGGCTAAGCGTCCGTGACGAAGCTGGCCAAGGCCTGGGTTGGCCGCGGAGGCCGGTCTGCGTGTACGTTGGCAGTCCGCTAGCTGCGGGCAGCCAGTTCGCCGCAAATGTTCGGCAGGCTGCCTGTGTGCTCAGGCGTCTTCGGCCGACCGCACCGTGTAGCGGCCGAGCACCATGAGTGGCCCGGTATGCTGCGCCAGCTAACGGCGGCGGCGTCACTGAGCAAAACGCGCCCGGGCATGCGAGAATGCGCGCCCGGGAGCGATCCTGGGAGAGCGGGCCGCACAGGATGTTCGTGCGGCCACAGCCAGGGCCACCCGCGCGAGGCGGGTCGCCCGCGTGGCATCCGACGCCTTCGGCGGTCACGCGCAGCAGCATCGGAGAGATGGCCGAGCGGTTTAAGGCACCGGTCTTGAAAACCGGCGAAGGGTCAAACCTTCCGTGGGTTCGAATCCCACTCTCTCCGCCATACGTCGTTGCAAATCGCAGAGGTGCCGTGACGTTCCGCCGCGCACACCGCTCGTCCCATCTGCTGTCCCATACTCTGTGCGATGGTCGCCCTGACGATCAATGTGTCAGCGGGCTGATCGCTCAGCGGTGCGCTAGACCGTGCAGTGCAGGTGGTCGCGCTGCCGGCACCTGCATCGCTGCTATCGCTTTCAGGACGATCCGGAGCGAGCAGCGCTCACCTTACTACGGGAGCTGCACGCGCTTAAAACGCAGATGAGCCAGATCCGCGTCTGGGCATAAGCCCCTGTCCATCACTTGCTGTGGGCGCCTGCAGTGATAGTGCTGTATTGCCACTCCGCTTAGCTGCTGCTGCGATGCATGACACCTCCCTCCTGATCAACACCGACCTGCCTGCGCTGCAGGCCGCTGGCGATGCGGCCGGGATACTCTGGACGATCGGTCATTCCACCAGGACCTGGGAGGCGTTCGTTGCGCTGTTGGGCGCGCATCGGATTGAGGCATTGGTGGATGTGCGGCGCTTTCCGGGCTCGCGTCGCTACCCTTGGTTTGCCAGCGACACGATGGCGCAGGCATTGGACGCGGCGTCGGTGCGCTATCTGTGGCTGCCCGCGCTGGGCGGACGTCGCAAGGCGCAACCCGGATCGCCCAATGGCGCGTGGCGCAACGCGGCGTTTCAGGGCTATGCCGACCATATGACCAGCGCCGACTTCGGCGCCGGGCTGGAGCAAGCGACGGCCATGGCACGGGAGCGGCGTACGGCGCTGATGTGCGCCGAAGCGCTCTGGTGGCAGTGCCATCGCCGCTTGATTGCGGATCTGTTGCTGCACCGCCGGTGGCAGGTGCTGCACATTCTTGGCGAGACCGCGGTGCAGCCGCATCAGTTGAATGCCGATGCGCGCCCGGTTGGGCGCGATCTGATCTATCCGCCGCGGCAGGTTGGTCTGTTTTCCGCCGAGTAGGCGCCTGCGGTAAGTCGAGGCCCAGACGATCGCCGCGACCGTCGCTTGTCTATCGAACGCGATCGCGCGGGCTCACAGCACCGTTGCGTTGACCTTGAAGACGTCCACTGCGCGGGTGAGTTGCGTGGAGTGCTGTTCCAACGCGTGCGCGGCGGTGCTGGCGGCTTCGACCAGGCGCACATTGTGTTGGGTGGTCTCGTCCATCTGCGCGATGGTGTGATTGACCTGTTCGATACCGCCGGCTTGTTCGTTCGAGGCGGCGGAGATGTGGGCCATGATGTCGGTGACGTGCTGGACGCTGGTGACGACTTCGCCCATGGTGGTGCCGGCGGTGTGCACGAGTGTGGAGCCGTCGGCGACGCGTTGTACGGAGTCGTCGATGAGCCGCTTGATTTCTTTTGCTGCGTCCGAGGAGCGGTGCGAGAGCGTGCGCACTTCCGATGCGACAACGGCGAAGCCGCGGCCTTGTTCGCCTGCGCGTGCGGCCTCCACCGCGGCGTTGAGGGCCAGGATATTGGTCTGGAAGGCGATGCCGTCGATGACCGAAATGATGTCGGCGATGCGCCTGGAAGCGGCTTCGATGCCGGACATCTGTTCGATGACCTGGCCGACCACGTCGCGGCCTTCCGTGGCGATCGCGGCGGCGCCGCGTGCGAGCTGGTTGGCGCGGGCGGCGTGCTCGGCATTCTGCTTGACGGTGGAGGTCAGCTCTTCCATCGAGGCGGCGGTTTCTTCGAGGCTGGCGGCTTGTTGTTCGCTGCGCTGCGCCAGCTCCTGATTGCCGCTGGCGATATCTTCTGCGGCGAAGCCGATGCTGTTGGAGGTTGTCTGGATGCGGGTGACGATGTCGGTGAGGCGGTGCACGGTGCTGTTGGCGTCGTCGCGCATGGAGGCGAACACGCCGTGAAAATTGCCGGACATGCGCACGGTCAGGTCGCCATCGGCGATCGCGCGCAGCAGCCCGGAGAAGTTGGCCAGGTTGGTATCGGAGGTGGCCATCATGGTGTTGAGGTTTTCCACCATCAGGCGGAAGTCGTGCTCGAACTTCTCCGGCTGGCCGCGTAGCGCGAAGTCGCCTGCGCAGGCGGCCTGGGTCAGTTCCTGGATCTGCGCGTTGATCGCCTGCAGGTTGCGCTTGACCTGCTGCATGGTGGCAGTGATGGCGGATTTTTCGCCGGGATACTGCTCGATGTCCTGGGCAAGATCGCCAACCGCGTAGCTGCCCATGACCTCGGTCATGCGCAATTGGGTCTGCACGTGGGCGTGCACGAGCGCGTTGGTGTCTTGCACCATGTCGCCATATTCGCCGGGGAAACGCCGTGCGTCGGTGCGGTAGCTGATTTCGCCGGCGTCGTGGCGCGCAGCCATGCTGCGTTGTGCGGAGATCACTTCCTGCAGGCGCCGCTGCATCTGCTGCATGGCGCGCAGCAGTTGCCCGGATTCGTCGTTGCCGGTCGCTGCGTCCTGGCTGCGCAGGTCGCCGTCGTTGATGCGCTGGGCCAGGCGCAGCGACTGGCGTAGCGGCAGCACCACACTGCGCGTGAGCAGGAACGCGATGGCGGCGCCCAGCAGCAGGGCGACCACGGTGGACATCACCATCAGCATCGCAAAGCCGCGCGCGGTGGCAACGGCCTGCCTGGCGGCTTGGCGGTTCTTGGCTTCCTGCAGATCGATGAAGGCGTTGATGCTGGCCAGCCAGGCAATGAAGGCCGGGCGCGCTTGCTGCAGCAGGTGCTGTTGTGCCTGCGCCTTGTCGGCCGCATCGCGGAACGCGCGCACTTGCGCGATCAGCGGCAGGGTGCGCTGCTCGATGGTCTTGATCTGCTGGAGAATGTCTTTCTCTTCCGCATCGGTCGAGCTGGCGATCATGTCGTCGAGCGGTTGCGCAGAGCGTGCGTAATCGGCAGCGAGCTTGTCGATCGATTGTTCGGCGGCGTGGCGGTTCGCGGGGTCGTCCATGAGCACGACATCGCGCAGCGCGATGGCGCGGTCGTGGACACTGCCGCGGAAGTTGATCGCGTAGCGCTGCTTGACGCTGTTGACTTCATTGATGGCAGTCAGCTGCTGGTCGATGCTGCGAACGCGTTGGATGCCGACCACGGTCAGGATCACCATCAAGACGATGATCGCGAGAAAGCCCAGGGCCAGGCGCTGTCCAATGCGCAGATTCGGGAAGAAATGCATAGGGGTTCGATCGGTGTTCCGACTGGCGGACGAGCGGGGGAGTCCCGGCAACTGCAGGGAGACGAAGGCGCGCGCGACACCGCAGGAGCCAGCGCAACGGCCGCCGCTCTAGTGGTGTCTCGACATGTTCGTTAGCGACCTCTAGCGTTGGAACTGAAGCCGTAGCGTCTGCCGGTTCAGGTGCTGGTGGGGCTGTCCACTGCGTGCCGAGCGATCTCCTCGCTCGCAGCGGGCTCACGGCGGCAGCGCTGCCGCGCACGGCGCACCGGCGCCTGTCAACGGCGCTTTAGGGATAACGCGAGAGATCCGGCGCCTTGATCGCCGGCGTCATCCACTTCGCAGCGAGGTTCTGCACGCTTGGCTGGCTGGCGAGTTTGAGCGCGCCATGCAGCAGATGGATGCCGAGCCGGCTATGCGGGTTCATCAGGCGTGGGCCGATCTTCGGCACGCCCTGGGCCTGCTCGACCATCGGACGCATGGCGGTGGCGTAGGCCGCGAAGGCCGCGTCCAGTGTGTCCGCCTGGGCGATCTCGTTGGCCAGCACATACGCGCCGGTCACTGCCAGGGTGGCGCCGATCCCGGCCAATGGCGTCGCGCACCAGGCCGCATCGCCGGTGAGCACGGTGCGGCCGCTGTGCCAGCGTTGCATACGCACCTGGCGTAGGGCATCGAAGTAGAAATCGTCGGTGCCGTGCATGCCATCGAGTACGCGGGCCGCTTGCCAACCGGCGTCGGCAAAGCGCTCGTGCAGGTAGGCCTTCTGGGCGTCGACGCTCCAGTCCTGTTCGCCCTCGGGCGGTTTCTGCAGCGAGAGCATGGCGCGCGTGGTGCCGTGCCGGTCGGGTCGCAACGAGATGCTGCGCCCGCCGGTGGTGTGGTACCAGCGCCACAGCCGGTCGTCGTCGGCGCTGCGCGGGATGGTGAAATAGGCGATGGTCAGATCCATCCAGCGCGGATCGTTTTCCCCGGGGAAAACCTGTTCTCGCGTCGAAGAGCCCACGCCTTCGGCGACGATCACTGCGTCGAAGCGTTCGCTGCATCCGCTTTCGAAGGTAACGGTTGCGGCATCGCTGCCGGCAGCGTCTTCGACGCTGGCGATGCGGTCGCCGAAGCGATATGCCACATGGCTGCGCGCGGCATCGTAGAGCAGGCGGGCCAGATCGCCGCGCAAGATCTCCAGTTCGGCGGTAGGGCCATCGCCATCGACGTCTTCGGTCTTGAAGGTGGCGACGGCCTGGCCGTGCGCGTCGATCCAGGCGGTGCCTTCTTCGCCGGTTCCCTGCGCCAGCGCGGCACGTTCCAGGCCCATGCGTTGCAGCACCTCACGGCCGACACCACGGACATCGATATTCTGGCCGCCATCGCGAAACCGGGTGGCGCGTTCCGCCACGGTGACATCGAAGCCGCGATGGGCGAGTGTCCAGGCGGCAGTGTTGCCGGCGATGCTGGCGCCGGTGATGAGGATGCGACGCGGCATTGCAGTCACCCGGGGCAGGAAATATCAGGCATGATATTACACGTCTTGCCCGTGACGCTCCATGTTCGCGATCAGCCGGTGCATCAACGCGACGGTCTGCTGCACCTCGTCGGTGGAAAAGCCTTCCAGCGCCACTGCGTTCATACCCAGCAGCGCACGCCCACCGAGCTCGGCAATCTTGCGCCCGCGGGCGGTGAGCGCCACCAGCGCGGCGCGGCGATCCTGCGGGGTCGGGGTGCGCTTGATGAGCTTCAGTCCCTCCAGCTTGTCCAGCAGCGCCACCATGGCCGGCTGCTTCACGGCCGAGGCGATGACCAGGTCGCGTTGCAGCATCGGGCCTTTCCAGGACAGCAGCATGATCGGGCCGATCAGCGCCAGCGACACGCCGTGCGGCCGCAGGTGGGCGTCGACCAGACGGTTGAAGACCCGCGCCGCATGGTTGGCCAGATACCCTGGCGCGACCGCAGCCTGCGGATGGATGAGTTCATTTTGATCAAGCATTTGGACGACCGTGCGTTGCCCTGGGGGCCATCGGGCAATGTTACGTCTCCTGCAGTGCGGCATGGCGGTCGGCGCCGCGTGGCAACGCGCGCAAGCCTGGCGGCTTGGCTGTCAAGGCGATATCGCGCTGCTGTGCTGCCGAAGACGGCACGGCCCCATGCGCGCAGGCCAACGGCCGTGCCGGCCGTGGCGTAGGCTGCGTGCAGCCGCAAACGCAGGCGTGGAAGCTGCCTGGTTCAGTCGCCGCAGACGGGTGTGGCTGGACGCCACCTGCCATAGGCCAGATGATGGGCGACCGCGCGCCGCTTGGTCTTGCCGACGAGTCGTGCGCCTGCGGCGACCTGGTCTTTTCAACGGTTGGACATGATGCACGGATGGGTGATGGAGAAGCTCACGGCAGGCGACCTCGCGGTCGTGCGCGGCGCGTGCCGTAGCGGCGACCTGCGTGTGGACGCACAGCGGGTACGCCGTCTATGAATGCGGAATTTCCGCACGGCAACAGCGTCATGGCGCAGGCGGTGCGCAACCACCCCTGGGCGGCGAGCCCGCTGGGACCCACCGCACAGTGGCCATCGCCATTGCGCAACGCGGTCGATCTGATGCTGGGTTCGCCCGAAAGCATGTATGTGGTGTGGGGCGATGCGCTGACCTTTTTCTACAACGACGCCTACACGCCGATCCTGGGGCCGCGCCAGGCGCAGGCGCTGGGCGCGCCGCTGCGCGTGCTGTGGGCCGATGCCTGGGAGGCGGTGCGCGAGCCGATCGAGGCGGCTTTCGTCGGCCAGGCATCGCGCTTTGAGGAAGTGCCCATCGGCATGAACCGTTACGGCGTGCCGGAGCAGACCTGGTGGACGTTCTCGTTCTCGCCGATCTACCTGGACGATGGCCGGGTGGGCGGCGCGTTCTGTGTCACCAATGAAGTCACCGCGCGCAAGCTGGCGCAGGCGCGGCTGGCCGACGAACACGAGCGCCTGATCCGCCTGTTCGAGCAGGCGCCGATGTTCATGGCGTTCCTGAGCGGGCCCCAGCATCGGGTGGAGTTCGCCAACCCGTGTTATTCGCGTCTGATCGGCCACCGCGATGTGATCGGGCGGCCGTTGGCCGAGGCGCTGCCGGATGCGGTGGAGCAGGGGCATGTGCGTCGCCTGGACGAGGTGTACCAGTCCGGGCGCGCGTTTTCGGCCAATGCGCTGCCGTACATCGTGCAAGCGGTGCCGGGTGGTCCCACCGAGCGACGCTTGCTGGATCTGGTCTATCAGCCGATCGCAGGCGCCGACGGCACCATCTCCGGCATCTTCGTGCAGGGTCTGGACATCACCGACCGCATCAGCCTGGAACGCGCGGTGCGCGAGGCCGAAGTGCGCAACCGGCAGATCCTGGACAGCGTGATGGACTACGCCATCATCGCCACCGATATGCACGGGCGGGTGACGTCGTGGAACGAAGGTGCCCGGCGCATTCTGGGCTGGAGCGAGACCGAGATGCTCGGGCAATCACTGGAACGCATGTTCACGCCGGAAGACGTCGAACAGCGGCAACTCTTGATCGAAGCGGCGGCAGCGCTGGAAAGCGGCAGCGGCATGGACGAGCGCTGGCACGTGCGCAAATCCGGCGAGCGGTTCTGGGCCAACGGCTCGCTGATGGTGTTGCGCGAAGAAACCGGCGAGGCGATCGGGTTCGTCAAGGTGTTGCGCGATCGCACCGCCGAGCGGCTGGCCAGCGAGGCGCTGCAAAAGAGCGAGCGGCGCCTGGACGCACTGGTGCGCGCGTCGTCGCAATCGATTTTTTCCGCCAGTGCCCACTGGCGCGAATTGCGCCAACTGGTGGGCGACGGCGTGCTGAGCGACGCGGTGTCGGCCACGCCCGACTGGCAGACGATGGTGCACCCGGACGACCGTGCGCGGTTGGCGCAAGCGCTTGCGCAGGCGACTGCCAACAAGTCTGGTGTGGATGTGGAATACCGGGTGCTGGGCGCAGATGGGCATGTGGGTTGGACCTTGATGCGCGCGATTCCGTTGCTCGATGAGCGCGAGCAGATCGCCGAATGGTTCGGCACTTCTGCCGACATCACCGACAAACGCGTGGCCGAAGAGCAGCTGCGTCAACTTACCGAGACGCTGGAAGAGCGCGTGCGCGAACGCAGCGCGGCGTTGTTGCTTGCCGAAGAGAAGCTGCGTCAAAGCCAGAAGATGGAGGCGGTGGGGCAGCTGACCGGCGGGCTGGCGCACGACTTCAACAATCTGCTCACCGCCATCAGTGTTGGCCTGGAACTGCTGCAGACGCGCATCGAACAGGGCAAATACGACCGGCTGGAGCGCTATGTGGAAATGGCACAGTCCAGCGCGGCGCGCGCCACCGCACTGACCCAGCGGCTGCTGGCGTTTTCGCGCCGGCAGACGCTGGCGCCCACCGCACTGGATGTGGAAGCGCTGGTGCGTGGCATGCACGACATCATTGCGCGCACGCTGGGGCCGTCGATCGCGCTGCAGCTGCGTCCGGCGGACCAAGCATGGCAGGTGCTGGTGGACGCGCCGCAGCTGGAAAATGCGCTGCTCAATCTGTGTATCAACGCGCGCGACGCCATGCCCGATGGTGGGCAGCTCACCATCAGTCTGCACAACCGCGCGCTGGATGCCGCTGCCGCGCAGCAGCTGGAGCTGCCACCTGGCGATTACGTGTGCCTGAGCGTGCAGGACACCGGGACCGGCATGACGGCCGAGGTCATGGCCAGGGTGTTCGAACCGTTTTTCACCACCAAGCCCATCGGCCAGGGCACCGGGTTGGGCCTGTCGATGATCTATGGGTTCACCCGCCAGTCCGGCGGGCATGTGCGCATCGATTCGGAAGTGGGCGTAGGCACCACCATGGCCTTGTACCTGCCGCGTTTCACCGGCGTGCTGGCGCAGGACGACATGGCACCTGCCGATGCGCCGCTGCAGCGCAACGCGGCGCACAGTCGCACCGTGTTGTTGGTGGAGGACGAAACCGCGATTCGTGTGTTGATTTCCGAAGTACTCACCGAAGCCGGATACCGCGTGATCGAAACCGCCGAGGGCAGTGCGGCGGTGGAGCGCTTGCGCTCGCAAGAGCACATCGATGTGCTGGTGACCGACGTCGGCCTGACCGGCGGCCTCAACGGGCGTCAGGTTGCCGATGCCGGGCGGCAATCGCGTCCTGCATTGCCGGTGCTGTTCGTCACCGGCTATGCGGCCAGTGCCGCAGTGGGCGCGGGCCAGCTCGACGATGGCATGGAAGTGCTGACCAAGCCATTCCAGGCCATCGAGCTGGAGCGGCGGGTGGCGCAGTTGCTGGAGCGTCGCGCGCGCTAATCGTTGCCGGTGCTGCTGTGAGCCGCTCGCTGCACTGGTAGCGATCGCCTGAGATGCGTGTCGCAGCGAACGTGGCGCAAAGATGCAGCGTGCGTACGCGGTTGGGCCTGCCTAGAGCGCCGTCTGCACGGTGCCCAGCAGATCGCGCAAGGAAAATGGCTTGGTCAAAAGATGCATGCCGGTATCCAGAAAGTCGGCACGTTTGGCGATTTCGCCCGCGTAGCCAGTCATGAAGACGATGGGCAGCGCGGGGTAGAGCATGCGCGCCTGATCGGCAAGGTCGCGCCCGTTCATGCCAGGCAGGCAGATGTCCGATAACAGCAGATCGAACGGACATGCCCTGGTGAGTTGCGTCAGCGCGTGTTCGGCGTCGGCAGAGGCCACCACGTGGTAGCCCTCGTCGCCAAGAATGTCTGCAGCCATTTCGCGGATTGCGTCGTCGTCTTCGACCAACAGGATGCGTGCGTTGGGTAATGCGTAAGCCACTACGGTCCTCGAGCGATCGCAATGCTGCGATGCTTCGCCCTGCACGGTAGGCGCACCTGCGTGACGGCAGTGTGGGACAGTGCAACACGATGCGTGCACCGCTGCAGCCCTGGTCATGCACTAGGCTTGGGAATCATCGTAGAACACGGCAATTCTGGTGATTTGCGATACCCGCAACAGCCATGACGTGCCTTGCGTCAAGTAAAGCAAACTGATCAGTTCAGTCGCTCCCACCGGGTCATACTGTCCGCGTGTTAAATTCAGCTCCATGAAGAACGTGACGCAGATGATCGCAAACCGCATCACTACTGGCAGTACCGGGCTCGACACTATCGTGCGAGGTGGGCTGCCCGCCAACCGCTTGTACCTGCTCGAAGGCCAGCCCGGTGCCGGCAAAACGACTTTGGCGCTTCAGTTTCTGTTGGATGGTGCGGCCAAGGGCGACAGCTGCCTGTATGTGACCTTGTCTGAAACCATCGACGAGCTCACCGAAGTGGCTGCTTCGCATCATTGGTCGTTGGAGTCCCTGCATATTTTTGAGCTGGCATCCGCCGAGGCGTTCTTGGGCGAACGGCGGCAGCAATCCATCCTGCATCCATGGGAGATGGAGCTGGATGGCACCATCAAGCTCATCCAGGCCGAAGTGGATCGGGTCAAACCGACGCGGGTGGTGTTCGATTCGTTGTCCGAGTTGCGCCTGCTTGCGCAGGATTCGCTGCGCTATCGGCGCCAGGTGCTGGCGCTCAAGCAGTATTTCGCGCCGCGCAACATCACGGTGTTCCTGGTGGACGATCTGACCGGCGAGCACGGCGAGCGCGATGCGCATCTGCACAGCCTGTGCCATGGGGTGATTTCGCTGGAGCGCATGACGCTGGAGTTCGGTGCGGCGCGGCGCCGGATGCAGGTGCAGAAATTGCGTGGCGTAGATTTCATCGCCGGCTATCACGATCTGGCCATCGTCACCGGCGGTATGCGCATCTATCCGCGTTTGATCGCCTCCGACCACCACCTGCCATTTGTCGGCGAACCGGTAGGCAGCGGAGTGGAGCGCATCGATGCATTGCTGCATGGCGGCCCGTTGCGCGGTACCAGCACGCTAGTGACCGGGCCAGCCGGCTCGGGCAAGACCAATCTGGCATTGCAGTTCGTGGTTGCCGCGTGCGAGCGCGGCGAGCATTGCTGCGTGCTGGAGTTCGACGAGCGCACCGGCACCTTGTTGAAGCGTGCCGAAGGCCTGGGCATGGATCTGCGCAAATATATGGACGCGGGTCTGCTGGAGTTGCACCAGATGGATCCGGCCGACGTCACGCCGGGCGAGTTTGCCTGGACGGTACGCGGCAGCGTGGAGGAGCGCGCGTGCCGCATCCTGGTGATCGACAGCCTCAACGGGTATCTGGCGTCGATGCCGCAGGAAAAGCAGCTGATGTTGCAGATGCACGAGCTGTTGTCGTATCTCAACCAGAGCGGGGTGACCACATTCCTGATCAACCCGCAGCAGGGGCTGGTCGGCAGCATGGCGACCAGTAGCACCCTCAATGTCTCCTACATGGCCGACACCGTCGTCTTGCTGCGCTTTTTCGAGGCGAAAGGACGCATCCGCAAGGCCTTGTCGGTGATCAAGAATCGCAGTGGCGCGCATGAAGATGCGATTCGCGAACTGCGCATCGGCAGCAGCGGCCTTCAACTGAGTGAGCCGCTGGAGAAATTCCACGGCGTGTTGACCGGTACGCCGCAGTTTGTCGGAGACGACGGCCCGTTGCTGGATCGTCCCATTGACTATCTGTGACGCGGACGGCTCCATCGTTCATATCATCGCGCCATTCGGACGCGATGCGCAGAGCATTGCCGGCATCGTTGGCGAACGCGGGCTAGCGCGCCGGGTCCATGCCACGCTGGACGCGCTGGCGGGCGACCTGCACGATGGTTCCGGCGTGGTGGTCCTGACCGAAGAAGCGATCCGCGGCGACCTGCATGCGTTGTCGCACATCCTGCAAGGCCAGCAGGCCTGGTCGGACATTCCGTTCGTGTTGTTGCGCACGCCGCGGGGTGCGCACAACCGCCGGCAGGTGCGTCTGCCGGCCGAGATGACCAACGTCATCGAGTTGGAGCGGCCGCTGAGCTCGGCCTCGTTGCTGAGCGCCATCTCCACCGCGTTGCGCGCACGGCAGAAGCAGTTCGTCATCCGCGACCAGCTGGCGCAGTTGGCCGAAAGCCGCACCGCGCTGGCGCAGAGCGAGGCCGAACTGCGCCGGGTGACCGATGCGCTGCCGGTGCTGATCGCTTTCATCGACAAGAACTTGGTGTACCGCTTTGCCAATCGTTCTTACGAAGACTGGATTGGTGTGCCGCCTTCCAACGTGATCGGGCGGCCGTTGGCGGATGTGGTCGGGCCTGCGGTGGTTCAAGAACGCCGCGCCTGGATCGAGGCCGCGTTGGCCGGTCAGACGTTGACCATTGAAACCAGCTGGCCGCATGCCGATGGCCGCCGCCGCGATGCGGAAATCCGCTACATGCCGCGCTTTGATGCGGACGGCAAGGTGGATGGATTCCATGTGTTCGCCACCGATGTGACCACACGTGCGCTGGCGCTGGAATCGATCCAGCAACAGGCCAACCTGCTGGAGGTCAAGGTGGCCGAGCGGACCGCCGAGTTGCAACAGCAGATGCTGGCGCGCGAATCCAGCGAAGCGGCGCTGCGCCAGGCGCAGAAGATGGAAGCGGTAGGCCAGCTTACCGGTGGCATCGCACACGATTTCAACAACATGCTCACCGGCATCTTGTCTGCGCTGGATCTGGCGCGGCTGCGCATCGACCAGGGGCGCACCGAAGGGCTGGGCCGCTTTCTGGATGTGGCCTCCGCCTCGGCATTGCGCGCAGCTGCGCTCACCCAGCGCCTGCTGGCATTCTCGCGGCGTCAGTCGCTACAGGCGCGGGATCTGCAGTTGAACGATCTGGTGGCGTCGTTGCAGGAGTTGCTGGCGCGCACGTTGGGCGAATCGGTGCGTCTGGAGATCGATCTTTGTGCGGAACTGCCGTTGGCATACGTTGACGAAAATCAGCTGGAAAGCGCACTGATCAATCTGGCCATCAACGCCCGCGATGCCATGCCCGACGGCGGGCAGCTGCGTATCGCAACCCGGCAGCTGCAGGTGGAAGATCAGCCGCTGGAACTCGGCCGTGGCATCGCCTTGGCGCCGGGGCGTTACGTGGTGGTGTCGGTCGCAGATACCGGGACCGGCATGCCCGCCGACGTGCTTGAACGCGTGTTCGAGCCGTTCTACACCACCAAGCCGATCGGCCAGGGCACCGGCCTGGGCATGTCGATGATCTACGGTTTCATACAGCAGTCCAACGGCCAGGTGTGGGTGGAATCGCAGCCGGGCGCGGGCACCACGGTCAGTCTGTATCTGCCCGCCGGGGTTGCGGCGCAAACCGCAGTGCCGCAGACGCAGAGCGATGCGGTGCTGGCAGGTCAGGGCCAGCAGGTGCTGGTGGTGGAAGACGACGAGCAGGTGCGGCTGCTGGTCACCGAACTGCTCAGCGAGCTGGGTTACCAGGCCGACGTGGTGGCCGACGCGGACGCGGCGCTGCCGATTCTTGCCTCGCCACGGCGGATCGACCTGCTGGTCACCGATGTCGGCCTGCCGGGCCTCAACGGGCGCCAGTTGGCCGAGATCGCGCGGCAGTCGCGGCGCGATCTGCCGGTGATCTTCATGACCGGCTACGCGGAAACGGCACGCGACCGTGGCGAATTTCTCGGCGAAGGCATGAGCATGATCGCCAAGCCATTCACGCTGGGCGAGTTCAGCGGAAAGCTGCACGAAGTGCTTGGGCCTTCGGCCTGAGTGCGGCTAACGCGATGTAGCGAGCCAGTTGAACGTGGGTGATCCATGGAAGCGGTGGGTACGAGTGGTGGCTTTCGCTCTTGCGTGCCGACCTCGCCTGTGTCGCGATTGCCTGCCTTTTCGTCAGATGCACTCAAGCTGGCGCAAGACGCGGCAATGCGATGACGTGCGTGCCCTGCAACTGCACGGCACGATGCGTAGCGCTTGATTGCACGATGCGATGACGCGGATTGTTTGCGCCAAGTGCCGCGTCTATCAAGTGAACCGGCTGCTTGGCATTGCGCGCCCGCGGTGCAATTGCACTGGGTTGCAGCCATCGCAATCAGACCGCATCACGCAGGGTGCGCTGCTCAGCGCGTCCCACGCGCGGATTGCCGCGCGCTGGCCATCGATTCGGCCACCGCGATCTTGTCTGCCACCGCTTTCTGCATCGGCGATCCGGTTTCCAGCAAACCGTGCAGATGCCGCCAGTGCGCCGTGGCCGCGGCGAAGTCCTGCTGTTGAAAATCGCTGATGCCCAACAACCAGAGTCCACGCTGGTTGTCCGGCTCGCGTGCGATCACCTGCTGCAGGCGTGTGCGCGATGCGGCGTCGATGGCGAAATCGTCGTGCGTGGCCATATCCGCCGCGACCCAGCCCACAATGGCGGCGCTGATATCGGGAGCGATTCTGAGCACTTGTGCATATGCCTCGCGCGCCTCGGCGGGGCGGTCGTTCTGCTCGAACGTCTTGGCCTGCTGCATGAAGCGATCCAACGCCAGCTCCTGCGCGTCGGCGATGGCGTTTGCCGCTCGCGCCTGCCCTGCAACTGCGGATGGTGGCAGCGGGGCCACGTGTGCTGGCTGCGCTGCATCCACATGCGTGACGATCGCCTCCGGCGCGCCCACCAGCCGGTACAACCCGGCCGTGGCCAGCGGCAGGCCCAGCGCCACCAGAATTGCCAAGCGGTAACGCGCATGACCGCTGCCGGTGGGGCGGCGCAGCAATGGTGCCAGCAACAGCAGCAAGGCCAGCGCCACCAGCACGGCGCTTGCGACATAAAAACCTGCCATCACCATTCTTCCTCCGCGTGCGGCGCCACCGGCGTGCCGGCGCGCGCACGTTTGCGCACGGTGTGGATGACCACGCCCGCACCAGCAAGCAGCATCAGCGCCGGCCCGAACCACAGCAGCCAGGTGCCGCGTTTGACCGGCGGGTCGTAGAGCACGAAATCCGAATAGCGATCGACCATGTACTGCTTGATCTGCGCATCGCTCCTGCCGGCCTGCAGTTGCGCGAACACCTGATGACGCAAATCGCGCGCCAGGCTGGCGTTGGAATCGGCCAGGTTTTCGTTCTGGCAGACCAGGCAACGCAGTTGCGCCGTCAAGCGCTGGTAGCGCGCTTCATCGCTGCGGTTCTTGAACGGCAGCGGATCCACGGCCTGCGCCGCCAGCGAGGGCGCCAGCAGCACGCCAAGCAGCAACACCAGCAGCAAGCGCACACGGCGGCCTTGCGTGCGCCAATGCCAGCGCCAATGCCACAGGCGTGTGTAGCGCGCCGACGCCATCACGGCGCGGCCTTGGGAAGCGATGCGATGGCCGGCAGCAGCTCGTCGTTGATCGCATCGGGGGTCAGCACGCCGATGTGTTTGTAGCGGATCACGCCCTGCGCATCGATCAGGAACGTCTCCGGTGCGCCGTAGACGCCGAAGTCGATGGCGGTCTGGCCGGCTTCATCGGCGATCACCACTGCATACGGGTTGCCGAGTCGCGCGAGCCAGGCGGTGGCATCGGCCGGAACATCTTTGTAGTTGTAGCCGATCAGCGGCACGCCGAGCCGGCTGGCCTGGGCCATCAACACCGGATGCTCATGCACGCATTCGGCGCACCAGCTGCCGAACACATTCAGCACGTAGGGGTTGCCCAGCAATTGATCGCGGCTCACGCGCTGTTCGGGCTGATCCAGCCGCGGCAACGAAAACGCTGGTGCCGGCTTGCCGATCAACGGCGAGGGCACATCACGCGGACTGTGCTGCATCGTCCGCAGGATGCCGACGCCGAACAGCGCCGCCAGCAACACGAAGCCCAGCAAGGGCAGCAAACGATTCACGGGCGCGATTCCTGTGCGATGACGCGCGCTGGTTGCGCCGGAGAGGCGACCGAGGTGTGTGCAGTCGCCGGCGCACGCAAGCGGCGTGCGCAGGCGCTGACGAAGCCGCCCAACATCATCAGCAGGCCGCCGGCCCAGATCCAGCGGATGAAGGGTTTGTAGTACAGCCGCAGCGTCCAGTCGTGTTCGATGTGTTGATCGTCCAGCGGCTCGCCCAGCGCCACATACAGGTCGCGGGCGATGCCGGGATCGATCGCCGATTCGGTCTGGATCCGCTCGCTGCTGTACAGGCGTTTTTGCGGATGCAGTTGCGCGACCACCTGGCCGTCGCGGCTGACCTGCACGCTGCCTTGTTCAGCCTTCCAGTTCGGCCCATCCACCAGCTGCACGCCATCGAAGCGGAAGTTGTAGCCGGCGATCTGCGCGCTCTGGCCGGGCGACAGCCGCACATCGCGTTCCACCGACAGGCTTTCGGAGACCAGCACGCCGGCAACGAACGCCGCCACGCCCGCATGCGCGATCAGCATGCCGGCCATTTCCGCCGGAAAGCGCCGCCCGCGCGGCATGTCGCGCCAGCGTTTGACCACGTACAGCGCGGTGCCCGCGGCCACCCATGCGGCCACACCCATGCCGGCGATCGCCTTGGCCTGGCCATCGGCAAACACACTGCCGACCAGGGCGCAGGCGATCGCGGCAATGCCGGCACGCGTGCCGAGCGCTTTCAACGGTGCGGCTTCGGCCTTGCCCCAGCGCAGGTACGGGCCGAACGGCAGCAACAGCACCACCGGCAACATCAACAACGGAAACAGCAGGCCGAAATAGGGCGGCCCCACCGACACCTTGCCCAGCGCAAACGCGTCGGCGATCAGCGGAAACAAGGTGCCCAGCAAGACCATGGCCGCGGCCACGGTGAGCAGCAGGTTGCCGATGAGAATGCCGGTTTCGCGCGAGGCAGCGGCAAACGGTTTGCCGCTGGCGATCTTGGGCGCACGCAGTGCATACAACAGCAACGAGCCGCCGACGACGGCAACCAGAAAAATGAGGATGTACAGGCCGCGGCGCGGATCGGCCGCAAACGCGTGCACCGAGGTCAGCACGCCCGAGCGCACCAGGAAGGTGCCCAGCAACGACAGCGAAAACGCCAGGATCGACAGCAGGATGGTCCACGCGCGCAGGCTGCCGCGTTTTTCGGTGACCGCCTGGGAGTGGATCAACGCGGTGCCGACCAGCCATGGCATGAAACTGGCGTTTTCCACCGGGTCCCAGAACCACCAGCCGCCCCAGCCCAGTTCCGCATAGGCCCACCAGCTGCCGGCGACGATGCCGGCGGTCAGGCAGGCCCAGGCCACATCGGTCCACGGCCGCGCCCAGCGCACCCAGGCCTGTTCCAGTTCGCCGCCGAGCAATGCCGCCACTGCGAATGCGAATGCCACCGAAAACCCGACATAGCCGGTGTACAGCACTGGCGGGTGGAAGGTCATGCCCGGGTCCTGCAACACCGGATTGAGTTCGTTGCCATCCAGCGGAATCGGCGACAGCCGCCCGAACGGATTGGAGGTCAGCAGGATGAACGCCAGAAAGCCCAGCGAGATCAGCCCCAAGACCGCCAGCACGCGGGCGGCGAAGCGCTGCGGCAGGTGCCGGCTGAAGGCGGCCAGCAGCACCGTCCAGGTGGCCAGGATGGCGATCCACAACAACAGCGAGCCTTCGTGGGCGCCCCACACCGCCGCAACGCGGTAGTACCAGGGCAGGGCGATGTTGGCGTTGGCGGCGACGTAGGCCACCGAAAAATCCAGCGACAACAACGACCAGGCGAGCAGGCCGAACGCCATCCACACGAACACCGCCTGGCTCAGTGCTGCAGGCCGCGCGATCCCCATCAACGCGGTGTTGCCGCGCCACGCACCGATCAAGGGCAGTACGCCCTGGGCGAGCGATAACAGCAGTGCCAGGATCAGTGCGATCTGGCCGAGTTCAGGCGTCATGGGCGGATCGCAAGGTGAAACGGAAAGAGGACGTCATCGACGTGCGTGGCAATGACCGCAAGCGCATCAACGCGGCGCGGTCAGCGGTGCGACGGTGGCGGGAACTGGCTTGCCTAGGTGGCCCTGCGCCATCGCATCCTTCAGCTCTTTCGGCATGTAGGTCTCGTCGTGCTTGGCCAGCACTTCGTTGGCGACAAAGCGCCCGCCCTGCATGCGCCCGTTGGCGATGACCGACTGGTTATCGCGAAACAGGTCCGGAAGAATGCCGGTGTACTCCACCTGGGTTGCTGCGTTTTTATCGATGACGGTGAAGCTGACCTTCAGCGAATCACCGGCACGCTGGATCGAGCCGGCCTTGACCATGCCACCGAGCCGGAATTGCTGGTAGCCGGCGGCTTCCCCCGCGCGGACCTGGCTTGGGGTGAACAGGTAGCTCATGTTCCGCTGCAAGGCGAACACGATGAGCGTGACGGCCAGCGCGGCGGCGGCCAGTACGCCGATCACCAGCCACAGACGTTGTTTGCGCGTGGCGTTCATGGCGCTTCGCGGTCCAGTGCCGGTGCCGGTTGATCGCGTACACGCCACGGTGCCTGCCGCTGCAACTGGCCGCGCAGTTCGCGCGGCAGCCGGCGGCGGCGCAGCCAGGGCGCTGCAAGATCGGCCAGCAGCGCCAGCACGAACAATGCGTAGGCGGTCCACACGTACTGGCCGTAGCCGCCCATCGCCAGAAAGGTGCTCATGCGGTGCGCTCGGTCAATACGATGCGGCGGACCCAGTCCTTGCCGCTTTCCAGTGCCAGCAATTCCACACGCACGCGGCCGAACAGGCTCGCAACGTAATAGCACTTGGTGGCCAGCATCATGGTCAGCAGCGGCCACAGCATGTCTGCGCTCATCTTGGAGGGGCCGAGCAGGCGCACGGTGGACCCCTGGTGCAGCGTGTTCCACCACACCACCGAGTAATGCACGATGGGCAGATTCACCAGGCCCACCAGTGCGAGCAAGCCGGCGGCGCGCATCGCCTGGCGGCGGTCTTCCACGGCGTGATACAGGCCCAGCACGCCCAGGTACAAGAACAGCAGCAGCAACTCGGAGGTGAGCCGCGCATCCCAGGTCCACCAGGTGCCCCACATCGGCTTGCCCCACAGTGCGCCGGTGCACAGGGTGATGAAGGTAAACGCCGCACCGATCGGCGCCGAGGCCATGGCGACCACTTCGGCCAGCTTGATGCGCCACACCAGCGCAATGAACGCCGAAACGCCCATTGCCGCATAGATGAAAAGACTCATCCAGGCACTGGGCACGTGGATGAAGATGATGCGGTAGGCATCGTGCTGCTGGTAATCCGGCGGTGCCAGTACCAGGCCGCCGTAAGCTGCGACCGCGCCGAGCAGCGCGGCCAGCCCCAGCGCCCACGGGCGCACGCTGCCGGCGACACGATAGAAGGTCGGCGGCGAGCTGAGTTGATGCAGCCACAAGGGAATCCACTTGGCCATGCCGGTGCCGTCAGTTGGAGTGTTTGGCGGGAGGCGCCAGCGCCTGCACTGCGGCGCCGGCGTTGACCTGCAACTGCCCGTCGGAGACCTTGCTGGTGCGCTGCATGAGCTCGCGCAACGCCTTGGCATCCATCGATGGTTGCAGCGACAACAGCAGCGCGGCCATGCCGCTGACGTGTGCGGTGGCCATCGACGAGCCGGAGGTGAAATCGTAGCGGCCGTTCGGTTGCGTGGTCAGGATGTCCTTGCCGGGTGCGCTGAGCACGCCGGGCATGGCCGGTGTTGCGCTGCTGCTGCGCACGACCAGCACGCCGGGTACGTCATTGGGAAAGCCATCCAGACGCCCGTTCGGTGGCATTGCCGCCACCACGATGCGGCCCTGTTGCACCAGCTGCTGCAGCATCTTGCTCAACAGCGGATCGGCGGGGCCACCCAGGCTCAGGTTGATCACGCGCGCGGAGCTGTTGTCGATCGCCGCCAGCGCCTTGGCCAGGGTGAAGGTATTGCACCGTGCGGTGGCGCCGACCGTGGGCGCGTACCAGCACGCCTTGTAGATACTCAGCATGGCCTTGGGTGCCATGCCGACGATGCCCTGGTGATTGTTGCTGCCGGCGGCAATGATGCCGGCCACTTCGGTACCGTGCGAATCGGTGCTGGTCTTCACCGGTTTGTCGTCGACCAGATCGTGCACGTCGCGGATGCGCGCCTTCAGATCGGGGTGGTCGGTGTCCACGCCGGTATCGACGACCGCGATCACCACGCCGCGGCCCTCGGTCACGGTCTGTGCGCTGGCGGCATCGGTGTCGATGAAGCCGCGTTGCATGTCCACGTACGGGTCGTTGTAGCTGGACAGCGAGGTCGTCTTTTCCGACGCATCGGTGGAGAACACCGAAAAATCCTGCACTGGCTGCACCAGCTCCACGCCTTCGTCGTCGGCCAGTGCACTGACCAGTTCATCGCGCGACACGCCCGGCGGCGGTTGCAGCACAGCGCAATACAGGCCCAGCGAGGTGATTGGCCAGGCCGAGACTTCGTGCAGTTTGTAGCGCTGCTTGATGCTGTCCATGCGCGCGGCAGCCTTCTGGCCGGCGCCGTAATAGCTGGATGCGTAGCCGATCAGGCTGGAGCCGGCGCGGGCCGGTGGCGCGGCGAGCGGGTTGGCCACCGCCAGCAGGATGTCGCGGCTGCTGTCGGGCGTTTGCGCATCGGCCAGTGGCGGGGCGGTGCCGGCAACATCCGTCGCCGGCTCCTGCAGGGCTGCGGCAGCGTGCGCGTTGGAGGGCGCGCCCAGGCCGGTGAACGCGGCGATCAGGCCAATGGCGAACAGGCGATTCATGGGGCCGAGACGATCTCCGCCAGCCGGATGCCCGGGGTGGCGCGTAGTTGCTGCACGGTCTGCTGCGGTTGGGCCGGGGGCTGCGGCGCGGCGGGCACCACGGTGTAGGCGCCCATTTCGTTGGGGCCGCCGACCACCTGCAACTGCTGCGCATGCAGCAGCCGGTCCCAGTCGGCCACGGTCATCCTTGCGTCCGGCACCACGCGGATGGCGCCCTGCGGCACCGGCAGGGCCGCCACGCTGCTGAGCGTGCGGTAGTCGTGCGATGGCGCGGGCGAGGCCAGCTTGACGCCCATCACGCCCAGCCCGATGGCCTGGACCAGCGCGGCGGCGGCCAGGGCGCGTACCGTCCAACTGCCGGAGCGGCGTGCGGCAGGCGCGCGCGCAGACGCGCTGTGCTGCTCCGGTGCATCCAGGCGGCCGAGCAGGCGTTGCAGACCGGCGCTCGGGTCCAGCTTCACTGTCGACGGCAGCGCCAAGGCCTGGCGCAGGCGGTTCTGCTGGGCGAATTCGGCGCTACACGAGGCGCACTTGGCCACGTGCGCGATCAGCCAGGTGTTTTCTTCCTCGGTGGCACTGTCCAGCAGTACCGCCGGCATCAATTCCCAGGCGTGCGAGCATTCCTTGCCAGGCGCGATGAAAAACGTCTTCATTGCATGGTCTCCGTGTAAGCGGCGCCGCCGGCCAGGCCGGGCAGCACATTGCGTAATTTGACCCGGGCGTGGAACAGCCGGGCTTTGATGGTGCCGACCGGGCACTGCATGATGTCGGCCACTTCTTCGAGCTTGTGGCCGACGCCGTAGACCAGTTCGACCACCAGGCGCTGGTCCGGCGACAACCGTTCCATGCCCTTGTCCAGCCAGTCGCGCAGTTCGCGGTCGTCGTTGTCGTCGGCGCTGGGGGCGTGGTCTTCCACCAGGGCGGTGTCGTCGATGGCTTCGCCGTCATGCTGGCGCAGGCATTTGAGTCCGCAGCGGTAGGCGATGCCCATGATCCAGGTGGAGACCTGCGAGTCGCCGCGGAAGTCGCCGGCCTTTTGCCAGGCGATCCAGAAGCAATCGTTGATGGCCTCTTCGATAATGTCCGGGCGGCGGGTCAGCCGCGACAGGAAACGGCACAGCCGGCCGTGATAGCTGTGGTACATGCTGGCCAGCGCGTCGCGATCGCCCCCGGCCATGCGGCGCAACAGCATGCGATCGGTGGCATCGCCCAGGGTGTCGGTATCATTCATCGGTGCAGGCATGGCGGGTCACCCACGTCAGTGCGCGCTGGCAGGCAAAAGGTTGCGTGTGGATCAGAAGGTTCTGGCGACCGTGCCCAGCCACGGCATGTCGCCGGGGCCGCCCTGCATGCGCGGGGTATTGCCGCTGGTGAGGATGCGCTCGGCTTTCAGTGTCCATCCGGCGCGGTTCCACTTCAGGCCCACCTGGCCGTACTGATAGCGGCCGGAGCGCGCTGCACCGTAGGCCATGGCCGGAAAGCGCGACGAGCCGGCACCGAGCGACAGGCTGACATCGTCGCGCAGCGGGACGTTGGCGGTGATATCGAACGCCACGTTCCACGGCGACCGGTCGGCCCGCGGGAAATTGAAGGTGGACAGCGAAAACGTCAGCAGGTCGCGGTAGGACCAGGCCAGGCTGGCTTCCTGGCGGTCGAAGGTGCGCGTGGCGCGGTCGGTCGGGTAGGCGTAGTAGAGCAGGCTGGCCTGCATCTGCCAGCGGTCGTCCAGCATCCAGGCACGTCCGAGCTGTGCGGTGACCGCGACCGGATCACTCCAGGCGGGGGACTGCAGCGCCACCGAGGTGGAAACCGACCAGCCGGGGGCGGGCAGCCAGTAGCCGGCGGCCTGCACGGTGACCTTGTTGGGCGCGATCGAGATGCCGCGGTCGATCAGGCTGGAGGTTAGCGCCACGGCACCACCGAAGTCCTTGGCCGGGGCGCTGCCGCAGGCGCCGGCTGCCAGCGTGAGCAGCAGCCACTGCAGCAGCGTGCGGTGCCGGTATGGTTGGCGACGCACCCGCGGTTTGCATGGTTGCTGGGCGGACACGGGCGGTCGCGCTTCGCAAAGCTGGCGACGTGCGGCACTGTCCGACAGTGCGCTCACGTAGAAGCCCGCGCGGGCGCAATGCCGTCGCGGTCGGGAGGGGAGCGGCTTGGAAGCTGGAACGGTGGGCAATGGCGTGGGGCGGTGTGTCAGACAGGGACGCGATGGTGCCCCAGGTCGGCGGACGAGACCACCGCAGCGGCGGCGATTGCGTCCGGATACGCGAAGGCACCGCGTCGGGCAACGCGAATCCATCCTGGCCGGCCGGTGGCGGCGGCGGCGGCCTGCAATACCTTGCTGTGCAGGCGGCCGCCACCGGCAGGTGCCACGGCTGGGCGCATTGGCAACCGACGCAGCCACGCCACCGGCAGAGCACGCGATGCAGGTGGTGCCCGCAGGACAGACGACCGGGACCGCGGGCATGCGCGCGCGGTGCGATTGGCGCGCCATCCGTCCGCCCCCTCGGGCGACGACGCGCCATGCCGCGTAGGCCGCGCCTATTTCAAGGTGTTGAGGTAGGCGATCAGCGCGTCGAGCTCCTTGGGGTCGTCCAGGCCGTCGTATTTCATCTTGGTGCCCGGCAGCGCCTTGGACGAGGATTGCGATAGATAGGTCTTGAGCTGGGCCGGGGTCCAGGTCCACTTGCTGTTCTTGAGCGCGTCGGAATAACCGCCGAAGTCGGCGACGGTACCGGCAGGGCGTCCTGCCACGCCGAACAGCGATGGGCCCTTCTTGTTCTTGCCCGGCTTGACGCTGTGGCATTCACCGCATTCGGTGAGGAAGACGTTGGCGCCGTCGGCAGCGTATGCCGAGGGCACGGGCAGTGCGCCTGCCAGCATCAGCCCGGCCAATGGGGCGCACAACACGGAGAGTTTGCGTGGTGAGTTCATGTGGATCCGTACAGGTGCGGGAGGGGTCAGAAGGCCAGGTTGACCGACAGGGTGAAGCTGTCGAGATCGCGCGGATTGGTGATCGGCGGGCCACGGAAGACGTTGGAGGTACTGCCGTTGAACTTGTCGAAACGGAACCAGCCGGCGGACACGCGCAGATTGGCCATCGAGGTATAGGTGCCGTCCTTGCCGAACGGGGTCCAGTACAGCAGGATCAGATTGCTGGTGGTGTCCGGGATACCCACCGGCGAATAGCGCGCCGCATCGAACGAGCCGCTGTTGATCATGTGCGCGGCCAGCACGCCGTAGGTCTGCTTGAAGGCGTAGTTCATGCTGAGGGTCTGATCGCGCACGCTGCCCCGGTCCAGCGCCGGCAGGGTGGGATCGGTCGGCATCAGCGGGCTGCCGTATTTGCGACGTTCGTAGATGTTGACGTAGGCCAGTGACAGCACGTGCTCGCGGGTGCCGAGGAATTGGTAGGTCAGGTCGTAGCCGAAATCGGTGAGGTCGTCGCTGGGCCCGGTGCGCAGCGGCTGGCGGCGCGTAGTGAGCGCGGTCAGGCCCACCGAGAAGAACTGGCGCTTCATGTCCTTCATGTAGGCAAGACGCGCATAGCTGGTATCGCTGAGCTTGCCCGGGTCGCCGTTGACCGGCCAGCCGAGGCGGTCCTGCGCAGACGGCGACAGCGCGCTGTAGCTACCCACTTCGCCGTACCAATTGCGGTCGTACAGCCCGTAGACGCTGGCGCCGATGACGCGGTTGGACAGCGCCGAGGAGCTGAGCATGGTGGAGGCACCGCCATTGGAGGCAGGGGTGAGCGTGGAGGCGTTTGGCAACACATGCACCGGGTCGGAAATGCCCGGGTTGTTGTTGACGCTGACACCGATCATGGTGTCCTTGCCCGCTATCTGGAACGGCTTGCCGACAAAGCGCAGATCGACGTCGTCCAGGCGCGTATCGAAGGTCGCATTGCCGCTGTTGTTGGAGCGGATCTTCGAATAGCCGCCGATGTTGTCGGTGAGGCGGCCGCCCAGATACAGATCGGCTTCGCGCAGGCGCGAGGTGCTGTCGCCGCGGCTGGGGTTGTTGCGCGACCAGGTGAGCTGGCCGGATACCGGGATCTTGGTGCCCTCGCCATCGGTATCGGTAAAACCGCCGAGCTTGAAGCGCATGCCGTAGGGCGTGAGCGAGGGGCCATAGGAACCGACATGGCAATCGGCGCAGGACGAGCCGGTCTGGCGCGCGAACGAGGGAATCGCCTGCGCCTGCGTGCTGGCCAGTAGCAACAAGGGGCCGGACACGCACAACAAGGACGTCAGGCAGGCAGTACGCGTGGCGGTGCAACGCGGGGCGGGCTGGAAAGCGGGCATGGAAAGTCCTTGTTCGACGGTGCGGGATGCAGGGGTGCGGGAATCGGCGAAGAAACGGATCACAGGTGGCTGGAAATGACGGTTCACGCCTGCTTGCCCGGTAAGACGCGACGCAGCAGACCGTCGCGTAGAACCAGGTGATGCCAGAGCGCGGCGCCGATATGCAGTAGCACCAGCGCCAGCAGCGCCCAGGCCGCATTCAAGTGCCAGGTGCCGAGGGTGTCGCCGAGGTCGCCGTCCGGCGCGACCAGCGCGGGCAAGGGGATGCCGAAGAAATACACCTGCTTGCCGTAGGCGCTGCTCAGCGACCAGCCCAGCAATGGCAGCGCGAGCATCAGGCCGTACATCGCCACATGCGTGGCGCCAGCGGCCAGGCGCATCGGCAGCGGTGCGGGCGGACCGGGCGGCAATCTGCGCAAACGCAGGCGTAACCCGATGCGTAACGCAAACAGCACCAGCACCAGCAAGCCAAAGTGGCGGTGGCCTTCCAGCAGCCACTGACGCAGTGCGCGGCCATCCAGTTCGGCGCGCAGCAGGATCAGCGTGGCGGCCATGGTCAGGCACAGCACGGTAAGCCAGTGCAGCACGCGCATCGCTTTGGGCAAGGGTGGTACCTGCGCGGCTGCGGGCGCCTGCTCTGCCGGGGGCACCGTGTCTGTGCCGCTGACGGGAGCGCTGGCGGGCGCCGGGGGGGAGGAACGCATCTGATCTGTCTTCCGGTGGTGGTCGTTGGTTCCGGCTGCGCGCTGCGCGGCCAGGCCTGGCTCCCCACGCCGGCCGAACGGCGGCCAGGTGAACGTGCACCGATGGGTGCGGCGATGTCGGAAAAAGGTTGCGTTGTTGCGGCACCTGGTTCGCACGTGCTGCACATCGAAGCGCTACGACACGATCGGTTGCGCTTGCGCGCACGGCGCTTCGCAGGGTCGCGGGCGCGCGCAACCTTTCGCGCAACCCGGCGCACTCAGGCATGTCGCACTACGTGCAGTCGGCGGTTACGCCTTTCCGATCATGGCTATCGAACGCATCCAGTTGCATACCCACGGTGACGATCGCGGCCTGCTCATCTCATTGGAGCAGCAGCGCAATGTTCCGTTCGAGATCCGCCGCGTGTATTACTTGTTCGGCACGCGCCACGACGTGCATCGTGGCCAGCACGCGCACCGCCAGCTCAATCAATTTGCAGTGGCCTTGCACGGCTCGGTGACGATTCTGCTCGACGAAGGCAATGGCAATGGCTCCAGCGAAGTGGTGCTGGACGACCCATCGCAAGGCCTGCTGCTCGGCCGCATGGTGTGGCGCGACCTGTACCGCTTCAGTGCCGACTGCGTGCTGATGGTGCTGGCCGACCAGCTTTACGACCCTGGCGATTACATCCTGGACTACGACCAGTTCGTGAGCGAAGTGCGCAATGGCACTGCGCTGCAAGCCCGCAGGCTGGAAGCATGAGCGTACCGAGGCAACTGGTGATCGTCGGCGCGGGCGAGTTCGCGCAGATCGCCTGCGAGTACTTTCAGCACGACAGCCACTTCACGGTGGCGGCCTTCAGTGTGGAGCGCGCTTTTCTGCTGCAGCCCACAGTGGCCGGGTTGCCGGTGGTGGCGTACGAAGAACTCGAGCAATGCTATCCGCCGCAACACTACGCGGTGTTCGTGGCGATTCCGGCAACGCAACTCAATCGCCTGCGTACCCGTTTCTTCCAGGATGTGGTGCGGCGCGGCTATCGCTGTGCGACGTATGTGAGCTCACGCGCGTTCGTCTGGCATAACGCGCAGATCGGCGCCAACTGCTTCATCTTCGAGGGCAACGTCGTCCAGCCGTTCACCCGCATCGGCGACAACTGCGTATTGTGGAGCGGCAACCATCTCGGCCACCGCACGGTGGTGCAGGATCATGTGTTCATCGCCTCGCATGCGGTGATTTCCGGCTATTGCGAGATCGGGCAGGGCAGCTTCATCGGGGTCAACGCCACGCTCAGCGACAAGGTGCGGATTGCCTCGGACAACGTCATCGGTGCCGGCGCGCTGGTGACGCGACATACCGAAGCCGAGCGTGTGTACGTGGGCTCGCCGGCACGCGCGGTGGCGGGCAGATCCAGCTTCGATGTGGAGCTTTGAGCGGTGTTCGCCTGGAACAAGCGCGGACTGGTGTTCGATGTCGCACGCCATGGGGTGGGCGGCTGGATGCACCATGCCGCGCTGACGCCAACACCGCATCGCCTGTCTGCTCAGGTGCTGCGGGTGTACGCCGGCTTTCGCGATGCGCAGGGCGTGAGCCGGATCGGCTACGTGGATGTGCGCGCCGATGCGCCAACGCAGATCGTCGGCGTCAGCAAGCAGCCGGTGCTCGACATTGGCCGTGACGGTTGTTTCGACGACAACGGCATGATCTTGGGCGATGTGGTGGCCGGGCCGGACGGGCTATACCTGTTCTATGTCGGCTTCCAGCGCGTGGCCAAGGCCAAGTTCCTCGCCTTCACCGGCCTGGCGGTCTCCCACGATGGTGGCGAGCGCTTCCAGCGGCGGCAGGAAACGCCGCTGCTGGATCGCGCCCCCGGGCGCAGCACGATTGCCGCGGTGCATTCGGCACGCTACGAACAGGGCCGCTGGCGGCTCTGGTACGCAGTGGGCGACGACTGGGAAACGATCGGCGGCCAGCCGTATCCGCGTTACCACATCCGCTACGCCCAGACCGACGACCTGCATTGCATCCCCACCGACGATGCTGTGTGCCTGCGTCCACATGGCGACGAATACCGCATCGGGCGTCCGCGCGTGTACCGGCTCGGCGAGCGCTATGTGATGTATTTCACCCGTGGCGACCTCCAGGGCGGCTACTTTCCCGGCATCGCCTTCAGTGGCGATGGGGTGCACTGGGAACGCGACGACCGTCAGTTGGGGCTTGCGTTATCCGATGACGGCTGGGATGCGCAAGCGCTGTGCTACCCCGCCTTGATCCAGCACGGCGAGCGTGTGTTGATGTTCTACAACGGCAACGCGATGGGGCAGGCGGGCTTCGGCCTGGCAGAGGCGGCGTTGCCGGTTGCGTTACAGGGCTGCCATGTTTTCGGTTAGGTCCTACGTGCCGGCCGATGCGCCTGCGTGGGATGCCCTGGTGGTGGCGTCGCGCAATGGCAATCTGCTGCATCGGCGTGACTATATGGACTATCACGCCGAGCGCTTCGTGGATGCGTCCCTGCTTGTCCAACGTGGGGACGCGGTGGTGGCGGTGTTCCCGGCGAATGTGCAGGGCAATTGCGTCAGCAGCCACGCCGGGCTCACCTATGCCGGGCTGCTGTCCTCGATGGCACTGCGTGCCGGCGCCGCCTTGCAGGTGTTCGAGCAGATTGCCGCGCACTACCGCGCGCTTGGCGTGCGCGAGATCATCTACAAGCCGGTGCCGCATATCTTTCATGCGTACCCGGCCGAAGAAGAGCTGTACGCACTGCATCGGCTTGGCGCGCAGCTCTGCCGGCGCGATTTGTCGTCGGTGATTGCGCTACGCGAGCCGCCTGCATTCAGCACCGAGCGGCGGCGGTCCATTGCCAAGGCGCGCAAGGCCGGGGTACAGATCCGGCGCGGGACCGAGCTCGATGGATTTCATGCGCTGCTGACCCAGGTCCTGCAGCGGCATGGCGTGGCACCGACGCATCGGCTGGATGAGCTTGAACTGCTGCAACGCCGGTTTGCGCAGCAGATCGTATTGCATGAGGCGCGCGCTGATGGGCAATTGGTCGCCGCCGCGTTGGTCTTCGACTTTGGCCGCTGCGTGCATACCCAATACCTGGCGGTCTCCGAGCAGGGCCGCCAGTTGGATGCGTTGAGCCTGCTGCTGGCCGACCTCATCACCGATGTCTATGCGCAGCGCGAATATTTCAGTTTCGGTATCTCTACCGAACAGGGCGGGCAGGTACTCAACGAAGGCCTGGTGGAACAAAAGGAACGCTTCGGCGCGCGCGCCGTGGTACAGGATGTCTATCGATGGTTGATGTAATGGATGTGCCTTTCCTGGATTTGCGTGCAGTCAATGCACGCTATGCCGATGAGCTCAAAACCGCAGCGGCACGTGTGATCGATGCCGGCTGGTATGTGCTCGGTCAAGAGCTGGCCGCATTCGAAGAAGAATTCGCCAGTTACTGCGGCACCACGCATGCAGTCGGCGTGGGCAATGGGCTGGATGCGTTGGGGTTGATCCTGCGCGGCTACCGTGAGCTGGGGGTGTTACGCGAAGGCGACGAAATCATCGTGCCGGCCAACACCTTCATCGCGACATTTCTGGCGATCAGCCAGAACCATCTGGTGCTGGTGCCGGTCGAGCCGGACCCGGTCACTTTCAACATCGACCCGGCAAGGGTGGAAAAGGCGATCGGGCCACGCACACGCGCCATCATGGCAGTGCACCTGTATGGGCAATTGGCCCAGATGCAGGCCCTGCAGACCCTGGCCCATCGCTACGGCCTGCTGCTGATCGAGGATGCCGCGCAAGCGCACGGGGCAAGCGCACGGGGGCAGCGTGCCGGTGCCTTCGGCGATGCGGCGGCCTTCAGTTTCTTCCCGACCAAGAATCTGGGCGCATTGGGCGATGGCGGCGCAGTCACGACGTCGGATGCACGTCTGGCCGAGCGCATTCGCGCGCTGCGTAACTACGGCTCGGAAGTGAAGTATCACCATCTCTGCCAGGGGGTGAACTCGCGTCTGGATGAAATGCAGGCTGCTTTCCTGCGCGTCAAGCTGGGCTATCTGGAGGACGAGATCGCGCTGCGGCGTGCAGTGGCACGGCGATATCTGCACGGTATCTGCAACCCGCTGATCGTGCTGCCCGCGCCGGTGGCCGAGCAACAGCACGTCTGGCATCTGTTCGTGGTACGCAGCCTGCAGCGCGATGCCTTGCAGGCACATCTGTTGCGGCAGGGCATCCACACGCAGATTCATTACCCGGTGCCGCCGCACCGGCAGCCGGCATACGCCACTTTGGGCGAGGCCTGCCTGCCGCTGAGCGAACAGCTGCATCGGGAAGTACTGAGCCTGCCGATGGGGCCGGCGCTGGACGATGCAGCAGTTGCGCATGTGATCGCGGCCTGTCAATCGTTCGGCAGCAACATATGAATCTCATGCGCAGCAGCGCCTACACCGGCGTTGCGACGCTGGCCAAGCTGCTGGCGGCATTGGTGGTGATCAAGCTGG
Source organism: Xanthomonas sp. DAR33341 (assembly GCF_003992815.1). Taxonomy (NCBI): domain Bacteria; kingdom Pseudomonadati; phylum Pseudomonadota; class Gammaproteobacteria; order Lysobacterales; family Lysobacteraceae; genus Xanthomonas; species Xanthomonas sp. DAR33341. The sequence goes on from NZ_QEYV01000025.1 coordinate 53,034, forward strand.
TCGCCGTCTATGCTGGGCCGCAGGGTGTGGGCCGGCTTGGCCAGTTCCTCAACCTGATGTCGGTGCTGGCGGTATTGGCCGGTGGCGGCATCAGTACCGGCATCGTCAAGTATGTGGCGCAGTACCGCGACGACGCCCCCGCATTGGCGCGCCTGCTGAGTGCGGCGCTGTGGTACGCATTCTCCGCGGCCTGCGTGATCGCACTGCTGGCGATGGCGTTCAGTGGAGCGATTGCCGAGCGCCTGTTGGGCGATGCGAGCTACCGTCCGCTGATCTGCGTGTTGGCGATCGCGCAGCTGGGAATCGCACTGCTCAATTTCATATTGGCGCTGATCAACGGCTTCATGGATGTGCGACGGCTCGTCTTCGTGCAAGTGACAGGCGCCGTGCTGAGCGTTGCCTTGGTGGCGTGGCTCTCCAGCCGGGCGCAATTACATGGAGCGCTGCTGGCGCTGGTCCTGGGGCAGGTGCTGTGGCTGCTGGCTGCGGTCCCGGCGCTGCGGCGTAGCCCCTATTTTCAGCCTGCAATGTGGCGGATGCGCTTTGACGCGCAGATGACCCGTCGGCTGGCGGCATTTTCGCTGATGACGCTTACCTCGACACTGATGCCGCAGCTGGTGACCCTTGCGGTGCGCAATCATCTGGCGCTGCGGTTCGGCTGGGAGCAAGTGGGTTACTGGCAGGCGGTAAGCCGGGTTTCCGATGCCTATCTGCTGTTCTTCACCACCGCCATCAACGTGTACTACCTGCCCAAGCTGGCCTCGCTGCAAGGCGCTGCGGGGCTGGGCAGCGAGCTGCGCAGCGCGTATCGCCACGTCATGCCGGCGGTGATCGTGGCGGCGCTGGGCGTCTATGTATGCCGCGATTGGGTGACCTGGCTCCTGTTCGATCCCCAATTTGCCGCTGCGGCGCCCTTGTACGGCCCGCAGCTGCTGGGAGACGTGGTCAAGATCGCGGCGTTCGTGCTGTCGTACGTGATGCTCGCCAAGGCAATGACGCGGCTGTTCGTGATCTCCGAAAGCGTGTTCGCAGCGAGCTATCTGGCGCTGGTGTACGTGTTCACCGCGCGGTTCGGGCTGATCGGTGCGATGTATGCCTTCGCCGCCAACTACGTGTTGTATCTGTTGTTCAACATCGTGGTGGTGCGGCGCTATCTGGAACGGGCGGCATGAACGATCGGGCGTGTGTATCGGCACGTATACGCTGGCCGCTGGTGTCGGTGCTGATTCCGGCGTTCAACCATGCGCGTTTCGTGCAGCGTTGCCTGGATAGCGTCCTGGAAGACCCATATCCATGCAAGGAGATCGTGATCATCGACGATGGCTCCCGTGATGCCACCGGCGAAAAGATCAGCCAGTGGATCAGCGATCATGGACATCGGCTACCGGTGCACTTCGTGCAACGCGAGAATCGGGGAGTGGCCGCCACGCTCAACGAGCTGGCATTGCGTTCGCGGGGAGAGTATCTGCGGCTTGGCGCAAGCGACGACTATCTGTTGCCCGGCGGGCTGGATGCGCAGGTGCGCTATCTGCGCGGACATCCGCAAAAACTTGCGGTGATCGGCGATGCCTGCGTGGTCGATGCGCATGGCCAGTTGCTGCATGCCAGCGCCATGCGCGATCTGCACCGGGTCGACAAGGATCTGTATCGCTCCGAATCCGGCATCCGGCATGCGGTGATACGGCAGTGGGCAGTCAGTGGCGCCGTGGCCCTGCTACGGCGCAGCGCCTTGGACGCGCGCAGCCGGTGGGACGAGTCGCTACGAATCGAAGACTGGGATTTCTTCCTGCGCCTGGTTGCGGGCAATGCGCTGGGTTTCATCGATCTGCCGGTATGCGCCTACCGCTTGCATGGCAACAACCTCAGCAAGACCGCAGACGCGCCGGCGCGCATCGCCAACCTGTGCGAGTCGCGGCAAGTGGCATTGCGCTGCGCACCGCTGTTCGATGAGCCCGATCGCATGCTGCTGCATGCGCAGGCGCGTTACATCGCTGCCAAGGTGGAATTTCTGCGGCGCCGGCCGCACCGGATTGCCATGCATCTCGCGGTCTACGCAGGGTTGTCGCTGTCTGCCAGATGGCGTCCGAAACGCGTCGCGCGCGCGGCGGAGCTTGCATGAGCACGCTGTTGCGCCGTCCGGCGACCTATCTGGCATTGCCCATGTTGCTCAGCTGCGCGTTGACGTGGCTGACCTATGCGCTACCCGACGGCTACCTGGAAGGTATCGTGCTGCTGGCGCTTGCGGCAGCGGCCACCTTCGCGCTCGATGCGGTGCTACGCATACAGGTGCCGTCGGTCGAACGCTTTCGCCACTACCGTTACCCCGGTACCTGCGATGCATTTCTGGCGATGGGACTGGCCGCGGCGGTGACGATGTTCTGCATCGCCGATGTGGTGCTGTTTCCGATTCCCTTGTTCAGCGATCCCGCGTCGTACGCTACCTTGAGCCCGCTGCGTGCGCATGTGCGGCACATCTCCAATATGTGCTGGATCCTGCCGCCGATCGCCCTGCTGTGCGTGCGCCATCGTGGGTTGCGTGCGGCGATGGTGATGTTGGGGTTGGTGTTCCCGATCGTGGTGATCGATCGCAACCGCATCTTCGCTGGCCTGTTCTCGTTCGTGCTGGTGATGCTGTTGCGGCGCGACCCGGCACGTCGGTTGCCGTGGAAGACCGTTGGCCTGCTCGTGCTGGCCGGCGGTGGCGTGTTTTCGATCCTTGGCGCGTTGCGCTCCGGTTCCCTGGCCACCGTGGCGTTGCCGTTCAGCGCGTTCTACCGTGCCATGCCGCAGGGCGTGCAATGGTTGCTGCTCTACATCAGCGCCGGGCCGTATAACTTCGGGGCGATGCTGGCCAAGGGCTACGTCAACGCCAGCTTCCTGGTCAATCAACTGGTGCCGTTCACTGGTTCGATTGCCACCGCGGGGACCAGCATTCCGCTGGATGCGCCCAACATCAATGTAGGCACCGAGTTCTTCCCGTTCTTGATGGCGTGGGGCGCTCCCGGTGCCCTGCTTGCGATGTTGGCCTTGTACGCCGGGCTGGTGTGGAGCGTGCGGCGGCTCGATGGTTCGCTGTCGATCTTTCATGTGCTGATCTTCCTGCGCATCGCCTATGCCTGCCTGATGTCGCCCTTCGCGCCACAGGCGTTCACCTGGACCAACTTCGGCTTCGTCGCGCTGTGCCTGGTGCTGCATGCCTGCACGGTGCTGCTGCCCAACCGGCTGTCCCCACATCCGTCTGCCGCGTGAGCGTGCAGCACGCCCCTTATCGCCCCGTTGTAGAGCCGCGCCCATGAATCAACACGACGAAATCTATCTGATCGACCTGTGGCGCATCCTGCGCCGGGAATGGCGCTGGGCAGTGGCAGCGCTGGTGGTGGTGCTTGGCCTGACCTTCGCTTTTACACGCCTGGCAAAACCGCAATGGGAGGCCACCGCGTGGATCCAGGTTGGCGAAATCGGCCCGACCCCTGCTGGCCGCGACCCCAAGGTCGAACCGTTCCAGCGGGTGATCGATCGCATGAAAACGCGGTTGTTTCAGGATGCGGTGTTGCGTCGGGCGCAGGTGCCGCTCAATAGCCGCGCCGCGCAGCTGTATCGCGGCAGCCTGAAGCCGGACCCCGACCCGTACGCCAATCTGATCGGTGTGACGATCCGCGCGGAATCGGCGCAGCAAGCGCGCACGCTGGCCATGGCCACCGTGAGCCAACTGCAGACGCTGCACGGCGACACCCATGCAGCTGCGCTCGATCTTACGCGCGCCCGCCTGCAAGGCTTGAGCGAGGATCTGCGCGCGGCCACCACCAACCGCGAGCAGCTACAGCGGCAGTTGCAGGCCGGGCACGGGGCGTCTTCCGCCACGCCAACGCAGGTACTGGCGGGCGTGTTGCTCACCGACAGCAACACCACCATTCGCGCCTTGAAGAGCGAGCGCGACGACCTCGTTGCCCGCCTCACCGCGCGCTACACCTACCAGACCTCGCTGGCGTGGCCGCTGTACGTGCCTGACCGCCAGGCGTTTCCAAATGCGGTCACCGCCTGGGCGGCCGGCCTGCTGGCCGGGGCGGGACTGGGCGTACTGGTCGCGGTGCTGCGCAATGCGGTGCGTCGTCGCGCGCGGACTCCTGCACACGCTGGTGCATGACGGTTGCCGTGGGCAACGGCGCATGCAGGGGGGATTGAGTTTGCGCAAGCAGCAGGCCCCAGGCGATACGAGAGCGAACGCCGGGCCGTACATCGCATACGGCGTGTTGAGCCAATGCATGCCTGTTGGGCGTGATCGCCTGAGCCAGCTCGGCCAGCAGTCGCCACGCTGCAACCAAACCGGCAACACCGCGCACTCACGGGTCTATCAAGCGATGCCGCACTGGTGGCGTTGCGACCGGAGAGCGTGGTGAAAACAACAGGACGGGTCTGGAAGGCTGTGCATGTCGTCAATCAGTGAGCATGCGGCGCGGGGCGGCACGGTCGCGCCGGAGCAGCTGCTGGAAACGCAACGTGCGTTCGACAGCGTTGCTCCCGACTACGATGGTCCCCGCGGCAACAACGCGCTGATCCAGCGCATGCGCACCACGCTGTGGGACACGGTGGCGAGCGAGTTGCCGATAGGGTCGCGGCTGGTCGATCTGGGCTGCGGTACCGGCCTGGATGCTGGCGAATTCGCGCGCCGCGGATATTCCGTGCTGGCGACCGACTGGTCGCCGGCAATGGTCGAGCGTACTCGCCACCGCGCGGCCACGCACGGTCTGCAAGAACGCCTCACCACCGCGCATGTCGGCATCCAGCAACTCGATCGGCTGGAAGGCAGCTTCGATGGCATGTACTCCAACTTCGGCCCGCTCAATTGCGCGCCGGATCTGCCGGCCGTCGCCGCGCAATGCGCGCGCTTGCTGCGCCCGGACGGCTGCCTGGTGTTTTCGGTGATCGGGCGGATCTGTCCGTGGGAAATCGGCCATTACGCCTTGCGCGGGCGCTTCAGGCGCGCGGCGGTGCGTGCCGCCAAAGGGGCAATTGCGGTGGGCATGAACGGCCACACCATCTGGACCTGGTACCACCTGCCGCGCGAGTTCTACCGCGCATTCGAAGCGCATTTCGTGCTGGACAGCTACCGCGCCTTGAGCCTGTTCCTGCCGCCGCCGTATCTGGTGGAGTTTTGCGAACGCAATCCACGCCTGTCCGAGCGCCTGGGGCGCTGCGACGACCGGTGGGGCGGACTGCCGCTGCTGCGCGACATGGGCGATCACTTTTTGATCGTGATGCGCAAGCGCTGAGTGGAGCGGTCGATGGCCATGGCCGATGTCTGCCTGCAAGGCGCACGCGCGATCACCCCGGCGGGTCCGTCGCGTGCCGCAGTGACGATCCGCGCGGGGCGCTTCGGCGGCACGCTCGGCACCGGCACCGTGCGCCTGGATCTGCAAGGGCATGTACTGGCGCCGGGCCTGATCAATGCGCACGAACATCTGCAGGTCAACTGCGTGCCACCGCTGCCGCAGGCCACGCCGTTCGCCAACAGCTATGCGTGGATCGAGTCATTTCAGGCGCATTTTCAGCACCCGGACGTGGCCGCCGCACTACGCGTGCCCAAGGCGGTACGGCTGCGCCATGGCGGTTTGAAGAACCTGTTGGCCGGCGTCACCTGCGTGGCCCAGCACGACCCATGGCATGCCACGCTGGACGAGGCGAATTTCCCGGTGAGCCTGCTGCGCGACTTCGGCTGGAGCTACGCATTGGGGTGGGCAGGCTATGGCCCGCCCGTACAAGGCAGCTTTGCCGCAACCCTGCCAGCGCATCCGTGGATGATCCATCTGGCCGAAGGCACCGATGCGGTGGCGCGTGCCGAGCTCGACGAACTCGACCGGCTCGGCTGCCTGGCCGCCAACACGGTGTTGATCCACGGCGTAGGCATGGGTGAGCACGATATCGAGCGGGTGATCGCGCGTGGCGCGGCCGTGGTGTGGTGTCCTTCCAGCAATCAGGCGCTGCTGGGCCGCACGCTCGATCCGTGGCGCTTGTGCATGGCCGGCCGGCTGGCGCTGGGCAACGATTCGCGCATCAGCGGCGCGCGCGACCTGCTGGAAGAACTGCAGATCGCCAGCCAGAGCGGGTTGGCACCGGACCAACTGCTTGGCATGGTCACCGGTGACTGCGCGCGTATCCTGCGCATGGCAACGCGTGGGCGTATTGCGCCTGGAGCCACTGCAGATGTGTTGATCGTGCGCGACCTCGGTGGCGAGCCTGCCAGCAGCATCGTCGGTTGCAAGCGCAGCGACTTGCGTGCGGTGATTCGCGATGGCAGGCCGCGCATCGCCGATCTGGATTTTGCGCCGTGGTTCGACGCGGCCGGCATCCGGACCGTGCCGGTGTTGCTGGACGGACGGCCCAAATTGCTCGATGCCACGCTGGCCGATCCGGCGGTGCTGGCGCTCGAACCCGGTCTTAGAGCGTGTTATGTACGTTAAGGTGAGTGCGAAGCGTCCTGTGGCGCGTCGAGACAAGGCGTGCGCTGCGGCCCAGGCTGGCCGCCTGGGCAAGGCGCGCAACACGGTCTCGGCGCGCCACAGGGCTAGAGCGTGTTATGTACGTTAAGGTGAGTGCGAAGCGTCCTGTGGCGCGTCGAGACAAGGCGTGCGCTGCGGCCCAGGCTGGCCGCCTGGGCAAGGCGCGCAACACGGTCTCGGCGCGCCACAGGGCACCTCCCGGAGGGTTGGCCGTCAGCGGCACGGAGCGGGCGCCGCGCGGCTTGCCTTGGCGCCAGCCAAGCCGGCGCCACGCAGCACCCGCTCCGCACCGCCGGCGCCCAACGCATCTCATCTCAACGTGCATAACACGCTCTAAGCGTTTGGCGCCGGAGCAGCCGGCGCAGGCCACCGCGCAGGTGACCCATGCGCTGGCTGCCAACCGAGCGCTTTCGTGAGCGCAGTGCCGGTGCTCGAGCCCGCTGCTGCGTACGCACTGTGGGCGCAGGCGTATCCACCGCACGCGCACAACCCGGTGATGCTGGCCGAAGAGCGCGCCATGCTCGCATTGATGCCGTCCAGTCTGCAGGGCCAACACGTGCTGGACGCCGGCTGCGGCAGCGGCCGCTACATGCTGCACGCACTGCGCCGTGGCGCCCGGCAAGTGACCGGTGTCGACCTGTCGCCGCAGATGCTGCACCGTGCCGGTGCCGAGCTCGCACAGGACTGGCCGGCCGCACGCATCGTTTTGCAACAAGGCAGCCTGGATCAGTTGCCGTTGGCCGATACGGTGGCCGACCTGAGCGTGTGCGGTCTGGTGCTGGGGCACCTGCAACAGCTGTGGCCGGCGCTGGAAGAACTGCATCGCGTCACCCGCGTCGGCGGCATCGTGCTGTGCAGCGACGTCCACCCGATCGGCCACGCATTGGGCTGGCGGCGCGACTTCAAGGCCGATGGGCAGCACTACGCGGTCCGCCACACCCAGCATCTCTATAGCCACTGGCATTCGGCATGCACCGCACTCGGGTTCGCGATCCAAGCCGTGTCCGAGCCGATGCTGGACCCTGCGGATATCCCGGCCGGGGCGCGTTTCGACCAGATGGCGTTGCAGGTGCCGGTTGCGCTGGTGCTACGGCTGAGACGGATCGCGTGAGCAAGATCTTGCACACCGCAGCGGCTGTCTGTGCGTTGGGCGCTGCCGATCAGTGGCACGCTGCGGTCGCAGCGGCACACGGCAGCGACGTTGCGTCGATCGCCATCCAGGGGCTGCCGGCCCTATGAACCTGCACGTCGCACACCTGAATCTGGTTCCCACGCCCGATGGCCTGAACGTGGAGCAGGTATTCGCGCATTGGCCAACGTTGGCAGATATCGCCGAAGCTGTCGCCAGTGCTGGCGTGCAGGTATCGGTGATCCAGGCCTCCGCCTTGAATACCCGACTGCGCCGCCAGGGCGTGGACTATCGCTTCGCCGATCTGCACCAGCGTGGCAGCGCAGTCCGCGCCCGGACGCTTGCCGCCTTGCTGCACGAGATCGATGCCGATGTGCTGCATGTGCATGGTCTGGAATTCGCCGGCGATGCGCGGCGTCTGGCGCGCCTGCTGCCGCAGCTGCCGATCCTGCTGCAGGATCATGCCAACCGGCCGCCACGCTGGTGGGCCAGAAGCCTGTGGCGCGCACGCTACGCTGCGGCAGCCGGCATCGCGTTCACCTCGCTGGAACTGGCGCAGCCGTTCGTGCGCGCGCGCCTGTTTCGCCGCAGCACGCAGCTGTTTGCCATCCCCGAATCCAGCAGCCGCTTTACCCTTGGCGACCGATTGCAGGCGCGCGAGCAGACCCGCGTGCACGGCGACCCCTGTGTGGTGTGGATCGGCCATTTCAGTCCAGCCAAGGACCCGCTCTGTGTACTCGATGCGGTGGCCACCGCTGCGCGTCTGTTGCCCGGTCTGCGGTTATGGTGCGTGTTCGACCAGGCGCCACTGCTGGCGCAGGTGCAGCAGCGCCTGCGCGCCGACCCGCAGCTGGCCAGATGCGTGCACTTGCTCGGCAAGGTCGGGCACGCACACGTGCAGGAGCTGCTGCGTGCGGCGGACGTCTTCGTTTCTGCCAGCCATGCAGAAAGTTGCGGTTATGCCGCACTGGAAGCCTATGCCTGCGGGTGCCTGCCGCTGCTGACGGCCATTCCGTCGTTTCGTGCGCTCAGCGATGACGGCGCAGTGGGCGAGTTATGGCCGGTTGGCGATGCATCGGCACTGTCGGAACTGTTGTTGCGCGTCAGCCGGCAACGTCCCTCGCGTGCACAGGTGCGTGCCCATTTCGAGGCGCGCCTGTCGTTTGCCGCAGTGGGCCGGCGCTGGGCGCAGGCGTATACGCAACTACGCACGACCCCGCCGGAGCGCACCGCATGAAGCTAGCATTGGTGGTGCCGGGTGGTGTGGATCGTAGCGGGGAAGTGCGGGTGATTCCGGTATTCCTGACCTTGATCGAGTGGCTGGCACGCAACCATGACGTGCACGTGTTCGTGCTGCATCAAGAGCCGCAACCAGGCATCTGGCGCCTGCGCGGTGCCACGGTGCATAACATCGGCGCGCGTCGCACGCGGCTGCGCGCCATCGCCGCCATCTGCGATGAGCACAGACGCGCACCGTTCGCTGTGATTCAGGCGATTTTTTCCGGCTATTGCAGTTTGATCGCGGTGATCGCCGCCACGCTGTTGCGCCGTCCCAGCATGGTGCATATCGCCGGCGGCGAGCTGGTCGCCTTGCATCGCATCGATTATGGCGGCCGCCGCAAATGGCGCGGGCGTTTGCGCGAGGCGGTGATCCTGCGGCTTGCCGATCAGGTAACGGCTGCCAGCGCGCCCATTATCGATTCGCTGCAGGCGCTGGGCATCGCTGCGCAACGCGTGCCGCTAGGCGTGGATCTGCGCGCCTGGCCGCCTGCAGCGCCGCGCGCCCGCACCGGGCCGACCGCGCGCCTGCTGCATGTGGCAAGCCTCAATCCGGTCAAGGATCAGACCACCTTGTTGCAGGCAATGGGCGCACTCAAGCGCGCCGGCGTTGCCTTCACCCTGGACATGGTGGGCGTCGACACACTGGGCGGTGCCATGCAGCGCCTGGTGCAGCAGCTCGGCTTGCAGCGACAGGTACGTTTTCTCGGCTTCAAGACCCAGCGCGAGTTGCGGCCGATCATGCTGTCGGCCGATCTGCTGGTGCTGTCCTCGCTGCACGAAGCCGGGCCGCTCGTGCTGCTGGAAGCTGCCGTTGCAGGGGTTCCTACGGTGGGAACTGCGGTCGGGCATCTGGTCGAGTGGGCCCCCGTCTGCGCATTGGCGGTGCCGCCGGGCGACTGGGCCGGAATGGCAGAGGCCATCCGCCAGGTCCTCGGCGACGACGAACTGCGCTTGCGTCTTGCCTGGGCGGCGCAGTGCCGCGCCGTCCGCGAAGATGCTGCACTGACCACGCGCCTGTTCGAGCAGTCGTATCGCCAGTTGTGCGATCAGCGACCAATGCGCCGAGTGCGCTGACGCGCGTGGCAACGCAGCGAGTTGTTCGCAGCGCCCTTGCACTCACCGTTTGAAGGCTGCCGGTGGCGCCTGCGGAACCCTCACGTGCTGGCTCGCGCCGGCTGCAGATAGCCGTCCAGTGCCGCACGCACCACGTACAACATGTCCGTGCGCGGCACCGGTCTGGTCAGGCGCGTCACCAGGCGGCGCGCCTGGGTGTGGCGCACCCACGGCTGATCCTGCAGCCATAACTGTGTCTGCAGCATGTCCGCGCGCTCCTTGCGGCTTTCTGCCGAAGGCACCACACGGCTGTGCAGATACCGCCGCGCTTCGCCCAACGAGCGCGACCATTCGATGCCAGGCAGCGCCGACAGCCACAGGTTCGAGCACGATGCGGCGGTGAGCGTTTGCCGGGCTGCACGCATGCGCAGCAGCGCAGGACAGTCAGCATGCAGGCGCGCCATCACGGCAGGCGGCACCAGTGCGCGGTAATAGCGCTGCAGCAACAGCAGTGGCGGGAACGCCCACCATGGGGGCATGGCGCTGTCTTCCCACAATTGCTCCCAATCGCGCGGGCCCATGCGCGTTGCCAGCAAGGCAAGATCATGCAGATGCATCAGGCGAATGGTGCGGTGGCAGATGCCGCCGGCCGCATGCAGCAGCAAATGACACATCAACGCACCGATCGATGGATAAGGGTTCAAGCCCGGTTGCGGGCGCTCTGGCCGGATTCGTGCAGTGATCTCCACGCTGCTCACTGGCAGACGTTCCTGGATGTGCGTGTGTAGCTCGATATTGATCGGCGCATCGCGGTGTTCGCCCAGCCCGGCCACTGCCTCGCCCTGCTGCGGCTTGAATACCTGATGCTTCCACTGCTCGAAGGAGGCGACATAGCCCAGTTCGCACAACAGCGCCGCCGCTGCAGGTGCGTCGTCGGGTTCCACCAGCAAATCGATATCGGCCATTGGTCGGTCGCCAGGCAGATATACACCCAGCCGATGCAATGCGGTCCCTTTCAATCCCACCAGCGCGACGCCGGCACTGCGCGCAGCGGCATCGATGCGTGTCAGCAGCAGCGCGATACGCCGATGGCGGTCTTCGACATGGTTGCGCTGTTCGCTCAGGAAGGCATTCCATTCGGCGTTCTTCCACAACGAGCGGCGCTGCAACAATGGCGAAACGCCGTGCGCGGCCGCCGCCGCTGCCGCCAGCTGCCACTGCAGCCGGTCCCACTGCGGCAATGCATCGCCCGGCTGGGCCAGTTCCAGAGCCAGCCGTTCGGTCGCCGTCTGCAGGCGGTGCTTGATGGTGCGAAGGGAAGGCTGCATGCGCATGGTCCGGTCAGGCAAGGTGTCGAAGGGACGGTGTGGGAACGAGCGAGCGCTAGCCCACCAGGACGGCGCTCAGTTGCCGTGGCTGACGCGCAGCACTGGGGGGCATCGGCTCGCTGCGGTGCTGGGTTTCACTGGCGATCAAGGCAGACCAGCGTGCTTCCAGTTGGTCCGATGCCTGCGCGAACGCATCGGCTGTCATCGCAGCACGCGCCTGTTGCAGATCGACCTGCGTGTGCAGCAGATCGCGGACGGCGCGATAGAACCCGGAGTCGTACGCGCCACGGAACATCATCGCCAGGTCGTCGCTATCCTGCCAATGCGTCTTGCTGCCCAGCTGAGTCTTCACTTCTTCGTAGAACTTGGTGCCGGGCAGGGGATACGACACACTGACACCGATGATGTCCGGATTGGCCTGCGTCACCAGTGCGCGCGTGGCCAGGATGTCCTCGAGTTCCTCGCCCAGATAGCCCAGCTGGATGAAGAAGCCCACGCGAATGCCCTGCGTTCCCAGGCGCTCACGCGCGGCGATGACCTCGCCGACCTGGGTGCCCTTGGTCATCTTGTCGAGAATGCGCTGGCTGCCGCTTTCCGCACCGATCCAGGCCTCCACGCAACCGGCGCGCGCCAGCGCTGCGGCCATGCGTTCGCTGGCAAGGTCGGCGCGGGTCTGGATGCTGAATGGAACCGCGCCGTCGGCATCGCGCAATTGCTGCGCAAAGGTCTCCACCCAATCGATATGAAAGCCGAAGATGTCGTCGGCCATCCAGATATGGTCGGGCCGATACCTGCGTTTGAGGTGAATCATTTCTGCGGCCACCTCTTCGGCGCCACGACGCTTGTAGTGATTGCCCCAGATCGGCTTGGCGCACCAGTTGCAACGGAACGGGCAACCGCGCGAGGCGGCCATGTTCAAGCTGAAATGGCCATGCCGTTGTTGCCAGAAGCGCCGGTAGCGCGGCATGTCGACCAGGTCCCATGCCGGCAGGCCGCTCAGGCGTGCGTCCGGTGGTTGCGCGCCGGGATGTACGCGCATTGCCGCAGGCTGGCTGGTGGCGATTTGCGCAACCCCTGACAGCCAGTGTTCGGTGGTGACGTCCGGCTTCGCTTCGATGCGCTCGAGCAAGGAGATCAACGGGGCGATGCCTTCGCCGATCAACACCGCATGCGCGCCTGCGGCCAGGAATGCATCCGGATTGTCGGACGCATCCGAGCCGGCCACCAGCACGCGGCAGCCGGCGGCGCGGGCCTGCCCGATCATGCGGCAGGCGGCCTCGCGCATCCGGCTCAGGCACATCTTGGTGAGGAAGTTGAAGTTGTCTTCGTAGAACACCACTAGAGCCGGCTGCGCAGCGCACAGTGCAGCGGTGTAGTCCTCCACATCGTCGGCCAGCATTGCATCGAACAGGCTCACTGCATGCCCACGTTCGCGCAGCAGCGCTGCGACCTGCAGCGTCGCCAACGGTGGATAGGGCTTGCCGCGCTCCCATTGCTTGGGGTCGTAACGCAGGAAATACGAATGACTGACCTGGATCTTTACCATCTGCACAAGGCTCTCGTTCTCTCGCCAGGTGGGCGCAGCAGCGGCGTGCGCAGACACCGGCATTCGGCTCGGCAGTAGGTGCGCATGCAGGCGGCTTTGGTTGCGCCGCGTCGCATGCGGACACGGCTTGGGCGATGCAACCTTTCTGTGGAAAAGCAGCACACATCGACTGATTCAGCGCATCGGATGAAGGCATGCCGCAGTCGGCTGCATGGGTGGAAGACACGCCGCTGAGCGATGGCTCCGCCGCCATCGCAACAGGGGCCGCAGTGGCGGCAGATCCGTTCGGCGAGCATCGCCCGCGGTGCTGGGGCGTGCGCCGGCAGATTCTCGGTGCGCTGTTCCATTTCCAGAGCGATAGCCAAGCACTGCTGGCGCTTGTCGATGCCGCCTACGCTGGGTTGCCCGCGCATCGGTTGCCGGGCGCTCCGGAATTTCATGTCACGCTGGACCTGCTGCCGCGTGCGCCGGGTCGCACCGATGCAGAGCCGCCACCTGTGCGTACGCACGCCAGCGGCGGCCTGCTGTGCGGCATCATGGATGCCTGCAATTACCTGGTGCTCTCTGTGCCGCAGCGCCGCGCGATGCTGGTGGTGTCCGAGGACATGCTTGCCCACGCGTATCACGTGCGGTATGAACTGATCGAATTCGCAGTGTTCCTGCTGGCTGCGCGTGGGCTTGGGCTGGTGCCGTTGCATGGCGCGTGTGTGGGTCGACGCGGACGCAGCGTGTTACTGCTTGGCGCTAGCGGTGCGGGCAAATCGACCGTGGCCTTGCACAGCCTGTTGCATGGCCTGGACTTTGTCGCCGAAGACGGTGTCTTTGTGGCGCCCAATAGCCTGCTCACCACCGGCGTGGCCAATTTCCTGCACCTGCGTGCCGAAACGCTGGGCCTGGTCGACGCGCCCACACGCGCGTGGATCAGCGCATCGCCGGTGATCCGGCGCCGCAGCGGCGTGGAAAAATTCGAGGTCGATCTCCGCCATCGCCGCGCGCATCTCGCACCCAAGCCCATGCAGTTGCGTGCGGTCGTGATGGTGTCCAGGTCGCCGGCCATCGCATCGGCACCGCACCTGGTCGCGGTGCCTGGCGAGCAAATCGCCGCCTGCCTGGCTCGGGATCAACCGTACGCCGCCGGTCAGCCCGGCTGGCAGCGCTTTGTCGAACAGGTGCAGCGCATCGGCATGTTCACCTTGCACCGTGGCACGCATCCGCAGGCCTCGGTGGATGCGCTGCTGCAGCTGTTGCAATGAGGGGTTGTATGCAAGCGTCCTGGAACGCCACCGGCCCGCAGACCCTCGTCGCGCGCTGGCGCCTGCATGTTGCGCACGGATGAGCGGCCGGCGATGACAGCCGGCCAGCGCATGCGCACTGCATTGCACCGGTTCGCGAGCACTCTGGTGCCGACAGACATGCCGACGATTGCACTTTACGTCGGGTTATCGCTGGCTGCCGCGTTGGCCGGCAGCGTGGTGGCGGTGTGCCTGCTGCCGCTGGTGCAACCAGGCCACAGCGTGCAACTGGCGGGCTATCGTCTGGCCTTGCCGGGCGGGCTGGCGATGCAGGCGGGCGTGTTCATCGCAGTGAGCCTGCTGTTTGCCGCGCTGCGCTGGCAGAGCGCACGGCTGGCCGCGCAGCTGACCAGCCGCTATGCCATCGGTCTGCGCGGACGCGTGCATGCGGCGTTGATCGATGCGCCATTGCCGGCCTTGTCCGGGGCCAGCTCGGCAGAAATCGCCAACGTGCTCACGTATAACATCGAGATCGCCACGCAAGGCTTCAGCGCCGTGCTGCAGCTGCTGGTCGCGGCCATCACTGCGCTGGTGAGCGTGTGCATCGCGGGGCTGATCGCACCTGGGCTGTTGATCACCACCCCATTGCTGGCGGTGCTGGCATGGTTGGGCCTGCGCTTTTCCAGCAGTCACGCACACGCACGCATCAGCCGCGCGTATGTGGCGGACATGACGCGGCTGTTCTGGCTGAGCGAAGATTTCCCGCGTCGTTTGCGCCACGTACGCTCGTTTCAGCGCGAAGATCTCGAAACCCGCCGTTACGAGCGCATTTCGGCGCGACTGGGGCACGGGTATGCGCAGCAGCAAGCACTGGTTGCCGGCAGCCGCCTGCTGCTGGAACTCATCGCGATGGTCGCCATCGCCGGCATCCTGGTACTGGCCAATCGATGGCAGGGGGGCGATCGTGCTGCCCTGATCGCCGTCAGTCTGTTGCTCGGCCGTCTGTTGCCGTACCTGGTCACCACGCGGCAGAGCATTCAGCAATTGCGTTCGGCGTGGCCGGCGCTGCAGCTGTGGCGCCGCTATGTCGACCTGGGCGCTGCGCGTGTGCACGTTCCGGAAGAAATGGCCGAACCATTGCCGGCTGCGCTGCATATCGAACACATCGGGCTGGCGCTGCCGCTGCCCCAACTCGCGATCGAATCGATATTGCTGGTGCCAGGTCAGATGGCCCTGGTGGTCGGTGCCTCCGGCGTGGGCAAGAGCAGTCTGATGGATGTGCTCTCCGGTCAGGCGCCGCCGGCGCAGTTCGTGGCGCACATGGGCGGACGTCGGCTGACATTCTCGGCATATCGACATCTGGTGCGGCACAGCGCCTACATCGGCCAGGGCGTGCGGCCGTGGCAGCACACAGTGCGCGAATGCCTGCAGTGGGCGTTGCCGGGTGCCTCTGACGCTCGCATGTGGGAGGCGCTTGTAGATGTCGGCATGTGTGCACGGCTGCAGCGCGACGCGCAAGGTCTGGACACGCCGATTCATGCGCAGGGCGGGCGCCTGTCCGGCGGCGAGTTGCAACGCTTGCTGCTGGCGCAGGTATTGCTGCGTCGGCCGACGCTGGCCGTCCTGGATGAAGCAACCAGCGCCCTGGATGCCGATGCCGAACATCGGGTGCTGAGCACCCTGCGCGCGCGCCTACCGCAGAGCGCGCTGGTCGTGGTGTCGCATCGCACTAGCCTGGCCGCGGTGGCAGACCGCACGGTGACACTGGGCAGCGCACCTCTTGAACCGGGGCATGCCGGCACGGCGGAACTGGCGGCGAAGCTCGGCGCGCGATGACGCGTCGTCGGCTGGCAACCGGTCGGGGGATCAACCAGGGGCGGGGGCGGTGCAGCGGCCTGCGGCGATAGAGAGGTGGCGGATCAGATCCGCCGGCTGATCATTGATCCGCTATCGCTGACAGAACCGAGACCGTTGTCGGGCACGCACCGACGTGCGCTAAACCACACGCAGCACGATGGCTTACACGTCTGGCCTTCCGCAGGCGTTTCCTCATCCGTACTCACCTGCAATGTCTTCCAGTGCACGATTGCGCGTGCGTGGGCCGAACACCGCAATCACGCTCGCCACGATCGACATGCTGAGCGCGATGAAGGCCAGCACGCCATGGCTGCCAACCTGCGTCAGCAACCAGCCGATCAGCACGCTGCTCACTGCCGTGGAGAGGCGACTGAAGGAATAGCAAAAGCCCACTGCACGTGCACGTAAGCCGGTCGGGAACAGCTCCGCTTGATAGCCATGATAGGCAAAGCTCATCCACGCGTTGCAGAACGCGACCATCGCCCCGCACAGCACCATGCCGACGGCGTGATGCTGCACCGCGAACAGCCCACCGCACAGAACAGCGCCCAGCGCCGACGCGGTGATCTGCCATTTGTTTTCCCAGCGCTGCGCAAAACGCAGCAACAGCAATGGCGCCAGCGGGTAGGCCAACGAGATCGCAAACGAATACGCCAGGCTCTTGGTCACCCCGGCCCCGGTGCCCTGCGCCGAGATCAGCGCAGGCAACCAGTTGCCGAAGCCGAAGAAGCCGATCGCCTGAAACACATGGAAGACCACCAACATGCCGATGCGCCCGCGATACGGCGCACGCCACAGCGGCGCGCTCAGCATCACGCTGGCCTGCGTGGCTGTGGCCGCCTGCGGCGCGGGCAATGGCGCACCCACATCGCGCGTGCAGCGCGCCTCCAGTTCGGTCAGCACGGCATCGGCTTCTGCGTGCCGGCCGTGCGCGGCCAGCCAGCGCGCCGATTCCGGCAAGCGGCTGCGCAGCCACCAGATCGCCAGCGCAAACGCGCCGCTGAGCAACACCACCCAGCGCCAGCCGCTCACCCCCAGCGGCGCAGACGGCACCAACATCCATGCGGTCAGCGCGACCGTCGGTACCGCCAGAAATTGCACGAAAAATGCAAATGCAAACGCCGCACTGCGCATGTGCCGCGGTACCAGCTCGGATAGATACGTATCGATGGTGACCAGTTCGATTCCCAACCCGATGCCGACCACAAAGCGCAGCACGATCACACCGCTGGCAGTGCTCTGCAGACCCATCGCCACGGTCGCAGCGGTGTACCAGATCAAGGCGAAGGTAAACACCGGGCGACGCCCGAACCGGTCGGCAAACGGGCTCAATAGCGCGGCGCCGACAAACAACCCAAGGAAGGTGGCCGCCGCAAATGCGGCTTGATCGGACATGCCGAACGCGCCGTCGGTGCCGTTGGCAAAAATGCCGTCGCCAATCAGCCCGGGGCTGATGTATGCGGTCTGGAACAGGTCGTACAACTCGAAGAACCCGCCCAGCGCCAGCAACCCCACCAACCGCCACAGTGTGGCGCTGGCTGGCAACCGATCGATCCGGGCGGCGATCTGCGCAGAAGACGAGGGCTGTTCGGGGCGCGCTGAAGCACTCGCAGACATGGGAAGACAGGGGCAGACGGGACCGCGTCATCATAGCCAGCGTCCAGATGCCGCAGCGGGCACGCTTCGTCGCGCGGTCGATGCGTTCGTCTGTGATGAGCGGACACTGGGCATCCAAAGTGCGCCCAACTGAGCAAGGACCAGCGCTCTTCACCGCAGCCGCAACCGCACCGCCCTCGCCAACAGCAAGCGCAACAATACGGGTATCGCGAGTCGGTCAGCCCGTGCGCCCAATGCGTTGTCCGACTGCTGGAATGCTGTAATCCCTCACGGCACCCAACACGCCGCTGGCAATGCCGCCGGGCCAGCCCCATCTCTGGCATATCACTCTTCCCGGAGTCATCCGATGACCCCCATTTCCGTGCTCGACCTGGCGCCGGTCTGCGAAGGCAGCGACACCACCCATGCCTTCGCCAACATGCTCGATCTGGCCCAGCACGCCGAGCGTTGGGGCTATCAGCGCTACTGGCTGGCCGAACACCACAACATGCCAGGCATCGCCAGCGCTGCCACCGCCGTGCTGATCGGTCACGTCGCCGGCGGCACCAAGACCATTCGCGTGGGTGCCGGCGGCATCATGTTGCCCAACCACGCGCCGCTGCAGGTGGCCGAACAATTCGGCACGCTGGCATCGCTCTATCCGCAGCGTATCGACCTGGGCCTGGGCCGCGCGCCGGGCACCGATCAGCCCACCGCCCGCGCATTGCGCCGCTATTTCGACAGCGCCGATCACTTTCCGCAGGACGTGGCCGAATTGATGCGCTATTTCGCGCCGGCGGTGCCGGGGCAGCTGGTACAGGCCGTGCCCTGCGCCGGGCTGGAGGTGCCGGTGTGGCTGTTGGGATCGAGCCTGTTCAGCGCACGCCTTGCCGCCGCGATGGGCTTGTCGTTCGCGTTCGCCTCGCATTTCGCGCCGGACGCGATGGACGAAGCGGTGGCGATCTATCGCCGCGAATTCCGCCCGTCCGCACAGCTCGCCAAGCCGCACGTGATGCTGGCCCTGAATGTGGTGGCGGCCGAGACGCAAGCGCAGGCACGGCGTCTGTTCACCACCCAGCAGCAAAGCTTCGTCAATCTGCGTCGCGGCAAGCCGGGCAAGATCCCGCCGCCCATCGACGATATCGACAGCTTCTGGCAACCGCATGAGCGTGTCGGGGTGGAGCGTGCACTGGCCTGCACGGTGCTCGGCGATGCCGAGCAGATTGCGCGCGGCGTGGCCGAGTTCATCGAGCGCCACACGCCCGACGAGCTGTTGTTCACCGCCAACATCTACGACCACGCCGCGCGTCTGCGCTCCTTCGAAATCGCCGCTGCCGCGTGCCGCGAGCCGGACGTGACCTTGGTGTGATTCACGTCGCTTTGCGCAGCGATCCGCTGTGATGCGTGCACATCCATCAGGAAAACCAGCATGCAATTTCAAGAACGCAGCGAGAGCATCAAGCAGTTGGCCGAATTGATTCGCGGGGTGGACATCGCGATGTTCACCACCGTCTCGGCCGACGGCAAATTGGTGAGCCGCCCGCTGGGGACGCAGGAAGTCGAGTTCGATGGCGACCTGTGGTTCGCCACCGCCGCCGACAGCCCGAAAGTAGCCGAAATCGCCGCCGATCCGCGCGTCAACGTGGCTTATGCGTCGGCGTCGAAGAACACCTATGTCTCGGTGGCCGGCACTGCACGCGTGGTCGACGACCGGGCCAAGATCGACGAGCTGTGGTCGCCGGCGATGAAGGTGTTTTTCCCGGCCGGCAAGGACGATGCGAACCTGCGTTTGATCCACGTGCGTGCCGAATCGGCCGAATACTGGGACGGCCCCAGCGGGTTGCTCGGCAAGGCGCTGTATTTCGTGATGACGGCGGTCACCGACGATACCGGCAGCCTGTCGGACAACCGCGTGGTCGATCTGAAGTAACCGCGTCGCAAGCGACGCGCCGGACGCGCTGCGCTCAGCGCCAGGCGTCCGGCCACCAATCGCGAATCAGATCCACCAGCTGGTCGGAGGTGACGCCGAACACGGCCACCGAGATCAGCGCAGCTGCCCAGCCCACCAGCATCAGCGCGCCGTCGCGCTCGAGCAGGGCCAGCGCGAACAGCAGCAGGATCAAGCCGAAAATATAGTTGGTGAAGGGGATCGGCAGCGTCAGCAGGATGCCGACCAACACCAATAGCAAGCCGGTGAGTAGCTGCGCCGGCATTCCATCCAGCATGCCGTGCAACCGCGGTTTGAGCAGGCGATCCAGGCGTTGCAGCGTCGGTCCCAGTTTGGCCACGAAGCGCTGACTGGTCCGACGGCGCGGCCCACGTTCGCCGATGAAGCGCGGTACCCACGGCTTGCGCAGGCAGCACATCATCTGCAGCCCGATCAGTATCGTCAGTGGTCCGCTGATGCCACCGGCGACGCCGGGAATCGGAATGAACGAGGGCAGGATCGCAAGAAACAGGAACACGCCGAAGGCGCTTTGCTGCAGGTCGGCCAAGATCTCGCGAACGCGCAACACCTGGTCCGGATCACCTTCGCTGAAGGCTGCCAGCAAGCTGCGGATGCCTTCGTTGCGGTAGCGCATCTGCTCGTTGGCATCATCGCGCGGCGCACTGCCGTCACCCGACGATGTCATCGCTGTCCTCGTCGCCCACCCGGCTCAGCAGCAACTTGTCCACGCGCGCACCGTCCAGGTCGACGATCTCGATGCGCCAGCCGGCCCAATCGAAGAATTCGCCGGCCTGTGGAATGCGCCCGAAATAGTAAATGCACAGGCCCGCAAGCGTGTGGTAGTCGCCTTCGTCGGCGTCGGGCAATTCGGCACCGAGCACTTCGCGCAATTCTTCCACCGGCAGCGAACCGTCGATCAGCAGCGAACCGTCCGCGCGCGTGACCACCAACGCGTCTTCGTCGGTATTTTCCACCGCCTGCAGACGGCCGACCACCGCGCCCATCAGGTCGCTGATGGTCACCAAGCCACGGATTTCGCCGTATTCGTCGACAACCAGCGCCATCGACTGCTGTTCTTCGCGAAAGATTTCCAGCAGCTTCATCGCGTGCGTGGATTCGGATACGAACAAGGTGTCGCGCAGCGCCTGGAACAGGTGCGCGCCGTGGCCGTCCATGCGCGTGACCAGCGATTTGACTTCCAGCACGCCGGCAATGTCCTGGTCGCTGCCGCGGTATACCGGGTAGCGCGAAAATTCGTGCTCGCGCATGATCTGCAGATTGCGTTCCGGCTCGGCGTTGGCGTCCAGCCAGGCGATGCGGTTGCGCGGGGTCATCAGGCTGTCGGCGGTACGATCGCCCAGCCGCATCACCCGATTCATCATGTCGCGCTCGTGCGCGTCGATCACCCCGGCCTCGTGGCTTTCGGCCACCAGCATGCGGATCTCTTCTTCGGTGACCGAGGCCGACTCGTCCTTGCCCATGCCCAACATGCGCAGGACCAAGCGAGTGGAGCGCGCCAGCACCCACACCCCGGGCGCGGCGATCTTGGCCAGCCAGGCCATCGGCACCGCGACAACGCCTGCGATGTCTTCGGAATTGCGCAGCGCCAGCCGTTTGGGCACCAGCTCGCCGAAGATCAGCGTCAGGAACGTGATCAGCGCCACCGCCAGGGTGCTGCCGATGACCACCGAATACGGGCGCGGCTTGCCGACCAGTTCGAACGTGCCCGCTAGGGCCGGGAACACACTCTGCAGCCAGCTGGCAATGGCTTCGCCGATCGCTTCGCCGCCGAACACGCCAGTCAGGATGCCGATCAGGGTGATGCCGATCTGGACCGTGGACAGGAAGTTTTCCGGGCTTTCGGCCAAGGCCAGGGCCCGCGCGGCGCGCTTGCTGGAACCGGCCATCTGCTTAAGGCGGCTCTTGCGCGAGGTCATCAACGACATCTCAGACATGGCGAAGAAGCCGTTCAGCACGATCAGGGCGATGACGATCAAAAACTCAACCACGGGCGTCTTCCCCGGTCAGTGAAGGGGAGGGCGGGGGAGCACTGGGGCTACCGGCGGGCGCACGGGCCGGGCGGCAACACGGGGGGATAGGGTCGTCTTCCATAGGGTGCGCCCGAGGGCGCGGTGGCATGGTAGCAAACCACAGGGTGGTTCGAGCCGGGAAACGTCGATGTGAAGGCCGCTCCCGGCGCGAGATACCCAGAGAGGTCATGGAACGGTCATAATTCGCGTCTGGCGCCGTCTCTCCCTCGACGGCAGGAAGTTGTCCACCCATGTTCTCGTTGCAGACCATCTTCGGTTCCGGCAAGCAGTTCTATGCGCTTCTGAACGAAGCGGCGCAGGCCGCCTACGACAGCACCAAGGCGTTGCACGCCATGATGCGCGAGTCCGACCGCCAACCCGCGCTGGACGCCTTCAAGCTGGCCCGGCTGCGCGAACGCGCCGCCTCCGACAAGATCGGCCAGGCGCTGGTGGACAGCTTCATGACCCCGATCGAGCGCGAAGACATCGAAGCGCTGGGCTCGGCGCTGTACAAGATTCCCAAGCAGGTCGAGAAATTCGCCGACCGCTATTCGCTGGCCACCAAGCACCTCGAACACATCGACTTCGCCCCGCGCGCCGCGATGCTGGAGCAGGCCGCTGGTGTGGTCGTCGAGATGGTGGCCGACCTGCCGGACATGAACATCGACCGCATGACCGCGCTCAACGACAAGCTGCGCATGCTCGAAAACGAAGCCGACCGGCTGATGCTGGAGCTGTACCGCGACATCTATTCCGGCCGCCTGGACACGTTGCAGATGTTCCTGCTCAAGGAGTTCTTCGAGATTCTGGAAAAGGCCATCGACCGCTGCCGCGAGGCCGGTGTGGTGGTCTACCAGATCGTGCTGAAGAACAGCTGAGGTCGCCGCGTGCTTACCTTAGTTCTGGTGGTGATCCTGGCCGCGTTGGTGTTCGAGTTCATCAACGGCTTCCACGACACCGCCAACTCCATCGCCACCGTGGTTGCCACCAAGGTGCTCTCGCCCGGTTGGGCGGTGATGCTGGCAGCCGGCATGAACCTGATCGGCGCGCTGACCGGCACCGCCGTGGCGCTGACGATTGCTTCTGGCCTGCTCAACACCAACGTGGTCGAGGTCACCCCGCAGGTGATTTTGTGCGCGCTGCTGGGCGGCATCATCTGGAACCTGATCACCTGGTGGAAGGGCCTGCCGTCGTCGTCCTCGCATGCCTTGATCGGCGGCCTGTGCGGCGCCGGTCTGGCCGCGGCGCACAACGACTGGGACGCGCTGATCTGGTCGGAAAACATCGGCAACTGGGCCAAGAACAAGGGCCTGTTGTGGAAGGTGTTCGTCCCGATGATCACCTCGCCGATCGCCGGTTTCGTGCTCGGTATCGTGGTGATGGTGCTGCTGTGGGCGATCATTGCCGGCATGTCCAAGATAGGCGGCCCGATCGGGCGGCTGGCGCGGCCGCGCTGGGTCAATGCGTTCTTCGGCAAGGCGCAGATCGCCTCGGCCGCGTACATGGGCTACGCGCACGGCCACAACGACGCGCAGAAGACCATGGGCATCATCGCCATGACCCTGATCGGCGCGCAGTCGGCCGGCGCGCTGGACGACCTGCCGAGCTGGTTGTCGTTCCTGCATCCGGGCACCGGCCTTGCGGCCGGCGCCGGTATCCCGATGTGGATCGTGCTCACCTGCGCGGTGGTGATGGCTGCAGGTACCGCGTCGGGCGGTTGGAAGATCATCAAGACGCTCGGCCACAAGATGGTCAAGCTGCATCCCATCCACGGCTTTGCCGCAGAAACCAGCTCGGCGACGGTGCTCACCGTGGCGGCGCATTTCGGCATGCCGGTGTCCACCACGCACAGCATTTCCACCGCCATCATGGGGGTGGGTTTCGCCAAGAATCCGCGTTCGCTGCGGCTGGGTGTGATCGAGCGCATCGTCTGGGCCTGGATCCTGACCATCCCGGCTGCTGGCGGCGTGGCGTACCTGATCCTGACGCTGTTCGAGCTGTTGGGCTGGACCTGAGCGGTGCCGCGGTGCGGTCACGCACCGTTGGCAGACTGCGATGCCCTTGCCGTATGGACCTGCTTCCGGCAGGTTGCCCCGCATGCCATGAGTGAGACCCTTTCTCGATGATGCTTGCCCTGGTGTGCGTGTTGTTCGGGTTTGCCTGGTTGATCGACCGACGCGGATTGCGGCGGTTTTCCCGCGTGTTGGGCCTGGCCAGCTTGCTGCTGGTGTTCGCGGTGGGGTGCGGTCCGTTGCCCTCCTGGATGCTGCAACACCTGCAACGCACCGGGGTCAACGATTTCAACGCGTGGGGCGCGCGCAACGTCATCGTGCTGCTGGGTGCCGGCACCGTGCGCCCGGAAGGCCGCGACGCGGTGGCCGAAGCCAACCTGTTCGCCTATGGCCGCATCGTCGAATCGGCGCGGCTGTATTGGCAATGCCGGCACAGCGGTGGCGATTGCAAGATCGAGATCAGCGGCGGCGATGCACGCGGCCTGGGCCTGTCCGAAGCGGTGGTCTATCAGCGTGTGCTGCTGGGCCTGGGCATTCCGCGGGCAGATCTGATCATGGAGCCGTCGAGCATGAACACCTGGCAGAACGCGCAGTTCAGCCAGCCCTTGCTGCGCGACTACCGGCCCGATCGCATTGCGTTGGTGTCCTCGGCCACGCATCTGCGTCGGGCCGAACTGTATTTCCGCCACTTCGGCATCGATGCCACACCCGTGCGCGCCGACTGGCTGACTGCCACGTGGTCGATCCTGCCGCAGAGCTACAACTTCACCCTGGCCGATGTGGCCCTGCACGAATACCTGGGCATTGCCCGCTATCAGGTCTACCAGTGGTTGGGGTGGAACGTGCAGGCGACCGCCCCTGGCGCGGTCTGAGCGCGGCACGACGCGGCTGATCCATCGCCGAGCGTCCACACGCCCGGCGATGCGAGCAATCAGCGCGTTTCGTACATCGCCTCGACGTCGTTACGGAACGCGGCCTGGCTGTCGGCACGGTTGTAGAACATGTGGCCGCCCGGATATTCGCGCACCTGCACGCGTTTGCTGTCGCTGCCCATGGCCGGCATCTGGTCCACCGTCAGGACCGAACCCATGAACGGGCAGGAGAGGTCGTTCCAGCCGTGCGCGATCAACACGCGCAACTTCGGATCGATCGCCACCGATTGACGCAGCTGGGTCACTGCGCCCTTGCGAAGCTCGTCGTTCCAGTCCCAGAGCTTGTTGACGTCGTAGTTGAGCGCGCGATACTGCGCATCGATCTTCCAGCCGACCACGCGGGTCACGAAGTCCACCATTGCGGTGGTGGTGGGCGCAATGATGCTGTCCAGCAGCGGGTCGTTGGCGCGTTGTTCGGCATCGTTGGGAAAAGGGTCGAAGGCGGTCACGTTGGAGTCGTAACGGCTGCCCAATTCGCCCTTGTCGCGAAACACCTCGCGCAGATAGGCCTGGGTTTCCAGGCGCCCGCCGGAGCGTCGCACATACGCCGGGTCCAGCCCGGTCATGCGGGTGACCTGCTGCAGCATCGCTTCGGTAGCCTGCGGGTCGGTGCGTCCTTTCATCAGCGCCACCGCGTAATCGCTGCGGGTGTAGTCGATCACCTGGCGCATCGCGCTGTCGCTGAGCTGGCCCTGGCGCTCCAGGTGCGCAGCAGCGATCGAGGGAAGCGTCAGCATCCATGCCAGGGGCGACACATCGCCGTTGTCGTCCAGGGTCGGGTTGAGATACGGCGACACCAGCACCACGCCGTTCATCGCCACGCCCAGCTGCGTCTGCAGGTAATGGGTGATGCGCGGGCCGCGGAATCCGCCATAGCTTTCGCCGACCAGATATTTGCGCGCCTGCAGGCGGCGGTTTTTGAGCAGCCAGTCGTAGATCACCCGAGAGAGATATTCCACGTCCGCCTGCGGTTGTAGAACTGCTTCTTGGCATCGTCGTCGCCGATCAGCGCGCGGCTGAAGCCGGTGCCCACCGGGTCGATGAAGACCAGGTCGGTGAAGTCCAGCCACGTGCCCGGGTTGTCGCGCAGTTTGGCCGGTGCCGACGCACTGTCGCCTTCGGCGCCGAAACCGACGATCTTCGGCCCGATCGCGCCCATGTTGAGATACACCGATGCGGCGCCCGGCCCACCGTTCAATGCGAAGGTCACCGGGCGGTTCTTGCCATCGACGGTGTAGGCGGTGAATACCACCTCGCCCGTGGTCTTGCCCTGCGCATCGCGTACCGGCAGCGTGCCGACCGTGGCGGTATAGCTCAGGCTACGGCCGGCCACGCGGGTGTTCTGACGCACGCTGGCGTCGGCCGGCAATGGCGCCTGTTTGGCGGCGGCATCGGATTTGGCGTCGCTTTGCGCATCGCTTTTATCGGCTTTGTCTGGCGCTTCGGCCAGCGCCGTCCCGCTGAGTAGCACACAGGCCAGCAGGCCGGCGCGGAGAAAGAAGGGCATGGGCATCGATGTGGAAGCAGGGGAGTGCCGATGCTAGGCCCCGGCAGCACTCGGTGGATGTGCACAAAGGCATATGTGTCGCGTCGACCGATGTGGCTTGCCTGGCCTGGAGCAGTATGTGCCGCAGCAGGCAGCCGTCTGACTCAAGGGGAAAGGTTTGCGCAGTCCGCTGAAACAAGCATCGACGTCAAAGAAAATCGATAACACGCCCTTCTCCCATCGGGACATTGTCCTGCTTTATGGGGGGGGGGAGGTGCCCCCGCAGGGGCGGATGAGGGTACGGGCGAAGCTCTCGCAATGTTCGATTGCACGAGGCTTCGCCTGTACCCTCCCCCCAACCCCCGGCCCGCGCTCGCAGCGCGGGCGCTCCAAGGCACGCGCGCCAGTGGCGCGCAACCCGTGCCTTCTCGCCCCCGGCGGGAGGGGGGCTTTCAAAGCTTCCGGGTTTTTAAACTTCCAGCGACGCCAGATCGCCCTTGGTTTCCAGCCACTGCTTGCGGTCGCTTGCGCGTTTTTTGGCCAGCAGCATGTCCATCAACGAACGCGTCTGCTCGCCGTCGTCGATGGTCAGCTGCACCAGCCGACGCGTGTCCGGGTGGATGGTGGATTCGCGCAGCTGCTGCGGATTCATTTCGCCCAGGCCCTTGAAGCGGGTGACGCTGATCTGGCCCTTCATCTTCTCGCGCGCGATCTTGTCCAGCAGCGTGGTCTTTTCTTCTTCATCCAGCGCGTAGAACACCTGCTTGCCCACGT
Organism: Xanthomonas sp. DAR33341; assembly: GCF_003992815.1. Taxonomy (NCBI): domain Bacteria; kingdom Pseudomonadati; phylum Pseudomonadota; class Gammaproteobacteria; order Lysobacterales; family Lysobacteraceae; genus Xanthomonas; species Xanthomonas sp. DAR33341. The sequence continues at coordinate 79,735 of NZ_QEYV01000025.1, forward strand.
CCACGCGGAACAGCGGCGGCATCGCCACGAACACATGGCCGGCGGCCACCAACGCAGGGAAATGCTGCAGGAACAGCGCCGTCAGCAGCGTGGCGATATGCAGGCCGTCGGAGTCGGCGTCGGCCAGGATCACCACCTTGCCGTAGCGCAGCCCGGTGATGTCGTCCTTGCCCGGGTCGCAGCCGATCGCGATCGCCAGGTTATGCACTTCTTCGGAGGCCAGCACGCTGCCGGAAGCCACTTCCCAGGTATTGAGGATCTTGCCACGCAGCGGCAGGATCGCCTGGAAGTCCTTGTCGCGCGCCTGCTTGGCCGAGCCGCCGGCCGAATCGCCTTCGACCAGGAACAGTTCGGTGCGCGACAGATCCTGGCTGATGCAATCGGCCAACTTGCCGGGCAGGGCCGGGCCCTGGGTGACCTTCTTGCGGACGATCTGCTTCTCGGTCTTCAACCGTGCGCTGGCGCGATCAATGGCGATCTGCGCGATCTTCTCGCCGATCTCCACGTTCTGGTTGAGATACAGGCTGAAGGCATCGTGTGCGGCGCCTTCGATGAAACCGGCGGCCTGGCGCGAAGACAGGCGTTCCTTGGTCTGCCCGGAAAATTGCGGATCTGTCATCTTCAGGCTGAGCACGAAGGTGACCCGGTCCCACACGTCTTCCGGCGCCAGCTTGACGCCGCGCGGCAGCAGATTGCGGAAATCGCAGAACTCACGCAGCGCATCGGTCAGGCCCGAACGCAGGCCATTGACGTGGGTGCCGTGCTGCGCCGTGGGGATCAGGTTGACGTAGCTTTCCTGCACCAGCTCGCCTTCCGGCACCCAGGCCGCGGCCCAGTCGACGATTTCGGTGTCTTTTTTCAGGCTGCCGACGAACAGGTCGGCCGGCAGCAGTTCGTGCTCGGCCATCTCACCTTTCAGGTAATCGCGCAGGCCGTTCTCGAAATACCAGCTGTCCTGCTCGCCGGTTGCCTCGTCGTGCAATTTGACGGTCAGGCCGGGGCACAGCACCGCCTTGGCGCGCAGCAGGTGCCGCAACGCACGCACATTGAATTTGGGCGTATCGAAATACTTGGGGTCGGCCCAGAAGCGCAGCCGCGTGCCGGTATTTTTCTTGCCGACGGTGCCCACCACTTCCAGCTTGGACGCAGCGTTGCCATCGCGAAACTCCATGCGGTGCTCGCTGCCTTCGCGCTTGATGAGCAGCTCGACCTTGGTCGACAGCGCATTGACCACGCTCACGCCCACGCCGTGCAAGCCACCGGAGAAGGTGTAGTTGCGGTTGCTGAACTTGCCGCCGGCATGCAGCCGGGTCAGGATCAGTTCCACACCCGGAATCTTTTCTTCCGGATGGATGTCCACTGGCATGCCGCGGCCGTCGTCGGACACTTCGCAGCTACCGTCCTTGTACAGCGTGACTTCGACCTGCTTGGCGTAGCCGGCCAGCGCCTCGTCGACCGAGTTGTCGATCACTTCCTGCGCCAGATGGTTCGGGCGCGCAGTGTCGGTATACATGCCGGGGCGGCGTTTGACCGGGTCCAGGCCCGACAGCACTTCAATATCGGCGGCGTTATAACGGGTGTTCATGCATCTCGTTGGCACGTGAAACGACGCGCAAGTGTGGGGGCTGAGCCGATTTTTTGCACGCGACCGGCGTTCAGTGGGTGGCCGGGCAGCATTGGCTACCCTGGCGTTGGTTTCGAAATCAAACGTCCCCACCTGAGGATGTCACCGAAGCCAAAGAGGACGCCATGAAGTTCAAGCACATCCTGATGCTCACCCTCGGTGCGGCGGCAGTGGCAGCGCTTCCCGCCATGGCCCAGGCCGCTCCGCAGCAGACCGGACAGGGCGCCGCCGCTCAAAAGACCGACGACGCGAAGGCCAAGACCGAAGCCGAGCGCAAGGCCGAACGCCGCGCCGCCGCTGCCGCGCAGAAGCCCAAGGCCGATAGCGCCCCGCGCGAGGAAGAGGAAGAAGAAAAGCCTGCACGCTGATCGCGCGGCCTAGCCGCCGGATCCCACCGACGCCCCGGCATTGCCGGGGCGTTTACTTTTGGAACATGTCAGACCACTCAGCAGTCGCCCTGCCGGTGTAGCCGATGCCGGAAGTGGCACGTGACGCGCGTGCCTTCCGGTTCCTGCAGAGAGCCCGCAATCGCCTGGCGACTGCCCCTCATCTCTGTCGGTCGCTCAGGCCTGCGCGGCATGCACTGTTTCAACGTGTGATGACCTTGTCGTCACGCAACCCTTGGGCATTCGCCCGTCACCCGCTAAACTATGGCTTTCCGGGAGGCTTCAAGCCCCATGACCCCCCTGATTTTCGTTACCGGCGGCGTAGTGTCCTCGCTAGGCAAGGGCATTGCCGCCGCTTCGCTTGCGTCCATTCTTGAAGCGCGTGGCCTGAAGGTCACGATGATGAAGCTGGACCCGTATATCAACGTAGACCCGGGCACGATGAGCCCGTTCCAGCATGGCGAGGTCTACGTCACCGACGACGGTGCCGAAACCGACCTGGATTTGGGCCACTACGAGCGCTATGTGCGCACGCGCCTGTCGCGCAAGAACTCGGTGACCACCGGCCGCATCTACGAGAACGTCATCCGCAAGGAGCGTCGCGGCGATTATCTGGGCGCCACCGTGCAGGTGATTCCGCATATCACCGACGAAATCCGTCGCTGCATCGACGAGGCCACGGCCGGGTTCGATGTCGCGTTGATCGAAATCGGCGGCACCGTCGGCGACATCGAATCGCTGCCGTTCCTGGAGGCGATCCGCCAGGTGCGCACCGAGCGCGGCGCCGAAAAGGCCATGTTCATGCATCTGACGCTGGTGCCGTACATCGCGGCAGCCGGCGAGTTGAAGACCAAGCCGACCCAGCATTCGGTCAAGGAACTGCGCTCGATCGGCATCCAGCCGGACGTGCTGCTGTGCCGGTCCGAGCAGGCGGTGCCGGATTCGGAACGCCGCAAGATTGCGCTGTTCACCAATGTCTCCGAGCGTGCGGTGATCAGTTGCCCGGATATCGACGTGCTGTACGGCATGCCGCTGGAGTTGCTGCGCCAGGGACTGGACGAATTGGTCATCGACCAATTCAAGCTGCGCGACAAGGTGGCTGCAGCGGATCTGTCGGAGTGGACGGCCGTGGTGGACGCGGTCAAGCATCCGCTGGACGAGGTCAACATCGCCGTGGTCGGCAAGTACGTCGATCACCAGGATGCCTACAAGTCCGTGGCCGAAGCGCTGCGTCACGGCGGCCTGCGTCAGCGCACCAAGGTCAATCTGAAGTGGCTGGAAGCGCAGGATCTTGAGGGCAGCGACATGTCTGCGTTGCAGGACATCGACGGTATCCTGGTGCCAGGCGGTTTCGGCGATCGCGGTTTCGAAGGCAAGGTGCAGACCTCCAAGTTCGCGCGTGAGCAGAAGGTGCCGTATTTCGGTATCTGCTACGGCATGCAGGCGGCCGTGGTGGACTATGCCCGCCATGTTGCCGATCTGGATGCGGCCAACAGCACCGAGAACGATCGCCAGTCGCCGCACCCGGTGATCGGCCTGATCACCGAATGGCGCACCGCCACCGGTGAAGTGGAAAAGCGCGACGAAAAATCCGACCTGGGCGGCACCATGCGCCTGGGCCTGCAGGAGCAGCGCCTGAAGCCCGGCACGCTGGCGCGCGAGGTGTACGGCAAGGACGTGGTGGCCGAGCGGCATCGTCACCGTTACGAGTTCAACAACCGCTATCGCACCCAGCTGGAAGACGCCGGGCTGGTGATCTCCGGCAAGTCGATGGACGACACCCTGGTGGAAGTGGTGGAGCTGCCGCGCGACACGCACCCGTGGTTCTTGGCTTGCCAGGCGCATCCGGAATTCCTGTCCACCCCGCGCGACGGCCATCCGCTGTTCATCGGCTTCGTGCGTGCGGCGCGCGAGAAGAAGGCGGGCGGGAAGTTGTTGAAGGAAGCGCGCGCGTGAGCAGTCCCTTCTCCTGTCGGGAGAAGGTGGCGCGAAGCGCCGGATGAGGGGGCGCCGCAACGCACTGGAAGATGACAGCCATGACGAGCGCGTCACCACGCGCCAGCCAGGGCAAACCATGGGGCTTCACAAGCGCTTCGCCAACCGAACCCTCACCCGACCCCTCTCCCGATGGGAAAGGGGCTCAGATGACTGCCTTCTCCCACCGGGAGAGGGTGCCTCGTAGGGGCGGATGCGGGTACGGGCGAAGCCTCATGTGCCTAAATCATTCAACTATTACGTGCCAATCGTACCCTCACCCCAACCCCTCTCCCAACCGGAGAGGGGCGTCAATCGAAATAAGGTGACCTGATGAAACTGTGTGACTTTGAAGTGGGCCTGGATCAGCCGTTGTTCCTGATCGCCGGCCCCTGCGTGATCGAATCGATGCAGCTGCAGCTCGACGTGGCCGGCAAGCTCAAGGAGATCACCGGCAAGCTCGGGGTCAACTTCATCTTCAAGTCGAGTTTCGACAAGGCCAATCGCACCTCCGGCACCAGCTTCCGTGGCCCGGGCCTGGAAGAAGGCCTGAAGGTGCTGGATGCGGTAAAGAAGCAGATCGGCGTGCCGGTGCTCACCGACGTGCACGAATACACCCCGATGAACGAGGTCGCGGCCGTTGTCGACGTGCTGCAGACCCCGGCATTTTTGGTGCGCCAGACCGACTTCATCAAGAACGTCTGCGCCGCCGGCAAGCCGGTCAATATCAAGAAGGGCCAGTTCCTGGCGCCGTGGGACATGAAGCCGGTGGTGGACAAGGCCAAGTCCACCGGCAACGAGCAGATCATGGTCTGCGAGCGTGGCGCGTCCTTCGGCTACAACAATCTGGTCAGCGACATGCGCTCGCTGAGCGTGATGCGCGACACCGGGTGTCCGGTGGTGTTCGACGCCACCCATTCGGTGCAGTTGCCGGGCGGGCAGGGCAGCAGTTCCGGTGGTCAGCGCGAGTTTGTGCCGGTACTGGCGCGCGCTGCGGTGGCAGTCGGCATTTCCGGCCTGTTCGCTGAAACCCACCCGGATCCGTCCAAGGCGCTGTCCGATGGTCCCAATGCGTGGCCGCTGGATCGCATGGAAGAACTGCTCGAAACCCTGATGGAGTTGGACACCGTCACCAAGAAGCACGGGTTTGCGCGTTTTGCGTGAGTTCTGATCAGTGCGCGGCCGCTGCGACGCACCGCCAGGATCGGCGGTGCGCCAGTGGCCGGGGGGCGTGGACATTGGCCGCATCGATCGCGGCGTGGGCGTGCATGGCGGTGATGGCCGTTCTGCTTACCGCCAGCATCGGCATGCCGGGCGATGGCGACCTTGCCATGCAAGCCACGCGGCTGCCGATGCGCATCACGCTGGTGATGGCCATGATGGCCGCCGTCGGGAGCCTGGCCACCGGCTCGGCTGCGTTGCGGTTGGGTCGCCAGCCTGGTGTGGCGATCGCCGCGCTGACCTTGCTGCTGGTCGTGCTGTTGCTGTCTGGTCTGTCGCTGCTGGGCCTGATGGCGTAGCGGTCCGCCCGCGACGTGCTGCGTGTCGCGGCTGCATGCGATTTGGCAATGGACCGGTGTGCGGCGATAATCCGGCAGCTTGTTTCCGGTGTACTTCCCCCCTTACTGGTAACCGAACCGACCTATGACCACTATCGTCAAGATCCTCGCCCGCGAAATCCTCGACTCCCGCGGCAATCCCACGCTGGAGGCCGAAGTCACGCTGGACGACGGTTCGTTCGGCCGCGCGGCTGTGCCGTCGGGTGCCTCGACCGGTACCAAGGAGGCGGTGGAGCTGCGCGATGGCGACAAGACCCGCTACCTGGGCAAGGGCGTGCGCCATGCGGTGGACAACGTCAACGGCACCATCGCCGAGACGCTGAAGAACTTCGATGCGGCCGACCAGCAGGGCCTGGACCGTCGCCTGATCGATCTGGACGGCACCGAGAACAAGGGCCGCCTGGGCGCCAATGCGCTGCTGGGGGTTTCGCTGGCTGCCGCGCATGCCGTGGCAGCCTCGCGCAAGCAGCCGTTGTGGCAGTACCTGTCCACCATCACCGAGGCCGATGTGGCGCTGCCGGTGCCGATGATGAACATCATCAACGGCGGCGCGCATGCCGACAACAACGTCGACTTCCAGGAGTTCATGGTGCTGCCGGTCGGCTGCAGCTCGTTCTCCGAAGCGCTGCGCGCCGGTACCGAAATCTTCCATTCGCTCAAGTCGGTGCTCAAGGGCCACGGCCTGAGCACGGCGGTGGGCGACGAAGGCGGCTTTGCGCCGGACTTCCGCAGCAACGTCGAAGCGCTGGACACCATTCTCGAAGCGATCGGCAAGGCCGGTTACACCGCCGGCGAAGACATCCTGCTGGGTCTGGACGTGGCGTCCAGCGAGTTCTACGACAACGGCAAGTACAATTTGGTCGGCGAGAACAAGCGCCTGACCAGCGAGCAGTTCGTCGATTTCCTGGCCGACTGGGTCGCGCAGTACCCGATCATCAGCATCGAAGATGGCCTGGCCGAAGACGACTGGGCCGGCTGGAAGCTGCTGACCGATCGCGTCGGCAAGAAGGTGCAGCTGGTGGGCGACGACCTGTTCGTCACCAACCCGAAGATCTTCAAGCAGGGCATCGATTCGGGCACCGCCAACGCGATCCTGATCAAGGTCAACCAGATCGGCACGCTGACCGAAACGCTGGAAGCCATCGCGATGGCGCACGCGGCCAACTACGCTTCGATCGTGTCGCACCGTTCCGGCGAAACCGAGGACACCACCATCGCCGACATCGCCGTGGCCACCACCGCCACGCAGATCAAGACCGGCTCGCTGTGCCGCAGCGACCGCGTGGCCAAGTACAACCAGCTGCTGCGCATCGAGCAGGCGCTGGGCTCCGGCGCGCGTTACGCCGGCCGCGACGCGTTCGTTTCGATCAAGCGATAAGCCGTGCGCAACTGGCGCTGGCTACTGCTGGTGCTGGCGGTACTGCTGGCTTGGCTGCAGTACCGCTTCTGGTTCGGGCCTGGGAATTCCGGCGAAGTCATGATGCTGGAAGCCCAGGTCGCGCATCAGACACAGGACAACGAAGGTCTGCGCCAACGCAACCAGGCGTTGGCAGCAGAGGTGAAGGATTTGAAGGACGGCGAGGCGGCAATCGAGGAACGTGCGCGCAGCGAGCTGGGCATGATCAAACCGGGCGAGACGTTCTACCGCGTGGTCGAGGATGCGCCGCTGCCGGCACCTGCATCGGCTGAGGCACAGGCCCCCGCACAGCAAGCGCCTGAGCCTGTCGATCCGGTGGATCACCCATGACCGGGTCCATCTGGGCAATCGTGCCGGCCGCCGGGCGCGGCACCCGTTTTGGCGGGCCGCTCCCCAAACAATATTTACAGGCCGGCGGTCAGCCACTGATGGCGTACACGTTGGCGGCGCTGGCGGCGCATCCGGCGCTGGCCGGCATCATGGTGGCAATCGCCCCCGGCGATGCCGATTGGCCCGGCTGGACCGCGGTGCAGTCCAAGCCCGTGCTGACCTGTCTGGGGGGGGCGACCCGCGCAGCCTCGGTGCTGTCTGGCTTGCTGGCCTTGCCCGAGAGCGTGCGTGCCGACGATTTCGTGCTGGTGCACGATGCCGCACGGCCGAATCTGGCGCTAGCCGATCTGGATCGCCTGCTGGAAATCGGTCGCGGCGATCCGGTCGGCGCAATCCTGGCTGCACCGGTGCGCGACACGCTCAAGCGTGCCGGCGACGATGGCGGCATCGACGGCACCGAACCGCGCGAACGCCTGTGGCGCGCACTTACGCCGCAGTTGTTTCGTCGCCATCAACTGATCCGTGGACTCACCGAGGCCTCGGCGGCCGGTGTCGAGGTCACCGATGAAGCGATGGCGATGGAGCGGATGGGGCTACGCCCATTGCTGGTGGAAGGCGCCGAAGACAACTTCAAGGTGACGACCCCTGCGGATCTGGCGCGCTTCGAGTTTGAACTGGCCAACCGGGACTGTGGACCCGGGACCCGGGACCCGGAAAGCGCGCATCCCCAGTCGTCCGTTTCGGCCTCTGCTTTCTCCGGTCCCGGGTCCCGGGCCCCCGGTCCCGAAGAGATCTAATCCATGTCCTTCAATTTCAGAATCGGCCAAGGCTACGACGTGCATGCGTTCGGCCCTGGCGACCATGTGATGCTTGGCGGCGTGCGCGTGGCGCACAGCCATGGCGTGCTCGCCCATAGCGATGGCGATGTGGTGTTGCACGCCCTGTGCGATGCGATGCTGGGCGCGCTGGCGCTGGGCGATATCGGCCGGCATTTCCCGCCTTCCGATGCGCGCTGGAAAGATGCCGATAGCGCGCAGTTTCTGCAGCATTGCGATGGCTTGCTGCGCGAGCGCGGCTGGCGCGTCGGCAATGCCGACATCACCGTGATCTGCGAGCGCCCCAAGGTCGGTCCGCATGCGGTGGCCATGCGCGAGCGCATCGCCGACCTGTTGGCGATTGAACTCGATGCGGTCAGCGTCAAGGCCACCACCAGCGAACAATTGGGCTTCACCGGCCGCGGCGAAGGCATCGCTGCACAGGCCGCGGTGTTGCTGGGCAGGATCGCTGCGCCTCATCAATAGCGACACATGCAGCGCTTGGCGCCGGAGCGGCGCCGATGCTGCCCGATGCAATCACCGCGCCGAACCACCCGGCGCACAGCGCGCCACCTCCGGCGCGAAGGCGAACCACACCATGAGCGAGACCTCTTTGCTGCCGCGTGCGCATGGCGCCGCGGTGCTCAGCGCGGCGATGCGCAGCACCCCGGACGATTTTCAGGTCGACGAGCTGCCGGCATTCGAACCCTCCGGCGAAGGCGAGCATCTGCTGCTCACCGTGCGCAAGCGTGGCCAGAACACGGCCTATATCGCCAAAAAGCTCGCGCACTGGGCCGGCATCGCCGAGATGGGCGTCAGCTATGCGGGTCTGAAAGATCGCCATGCAGTGACCACCCAGCGCTTCAGCGTGCATCTGCCAAAGCGCATCGCGCCGGATATCGCCGCGCTGGATGATACGCAGATGCAGGTGGTCGAGAGCAGTTGGCACAATCGCAAGCTGCAGCGCGGTGCGCTGCATGGGAACCGCTTCGTGCTGACGCTGCGCCAGGTGCAGGGCGAGCGCGATGCGATCGAGCAGCGGCTGCAGGCGATTGCTGCGCGTGGCATCCCCAATTGGTTCGGCGAACAACGTTTCGGTCGCGATGGCGGAAATGTGGCGGCTGCGCTGGCGATGTTCGGTCATGTGCAAGCTGACGACGGAACCTTGCTGCCGGCGCCCACATCCAGGCGGCGGCTACGCCACGATCAGCGCTCGATGTTGCTGTCGGCAGCGCGCTCGGCCTTGTTCAATCGCGTGCTCGGCGCACGCGTGGCGCAGGGGAGTTGGGATGGCGCACTGGAGGGCGAGGCGTGGATGCTGGACGGCTCGCGCAGCGTCTTCGGCCCGGAGCCGTGGAGCGAGGCCTTGGCCGAGCGACTGGCGCGTTTCGATATCCATCCCAGTGGCCCGTTGTGGGGCGCTGGCCAGTTGCGCTCGACCGACCAAGCGGCAGCGGTGGAGCAGGGCGCATTGTCCGACCCGCCATCCATCGCATTGCGCCAAGGCCTGGAAGCTGCGGGATTGAAGCAGGAACGCCGCGCCCTGCGCTTGCGTCCGCACGGTCTGGAATATCAATGGCTGGAGCCGCAGACCCTGCAGCTCGCCTTCGCGCTGCCGCCCGGTTGCTATGCCACCGCAGTGCTGTGGGAATTGGGAGATGTCGCCGACGCCGGTCGCTTCAACGTCGACGTACGCGCCGACGCGTGATCGCGTGCGGATGCTGGTCGATCTGCGCGGGACAGCATGTGACGGCCCAATCTTGCTGTGCGCGCAGGAGCGGCCTTGGCGGTCGCTGAGGCGATAGTGGAGCAATCGTGGCGCGACGAAGCAGTGCCAGCTCCCTAGGGCGCAACAAGACTTGGTTCGCATCAGGCGAGCCATGCGCGAAAGACTTTCCAGACAACACGTCGCCGCGCGCAATCGCTGCCATTCCGAATCAATCGCGCGTCACTATCGGCCTATCGCCGCGCCAGCAACACCAGCAGCGCCCCGGTGCCGCCCTGCGTCGGCGGCGCGGAATGAAACGCCAGCACATCGTTGCGTTGACGCAGCAGCCGGTCCATGAGGTTCTTCAGCACAGGCGCGCCGTTGTCCGATTGCAGTCCCTTGCCGTGGATGATGCGTACGCAGCCATGTTCGTGCGCATGTGCTTCCAGCAGGAACTGGCGCAGCAACGATTCGGCCTGGGCTGCGGTGGCGCCGTGCAGGTCCAGTTCGTCCTGCACCGAGAATTGCCCGCGCTTGAGCCGTTGGAACACGCGGGTGGGAAGGTTCTCGCGCCGATAGCTGGCGGTGTCGCCCGCTTCCAGCGGCGCGCTGTCGCGCAGCAGGCGCGCAAATTCGGTGTGCGCTTCGGCGTCATCGCGCTCGGCCATGCGCGCGCGGGGCTTGGGCCGCGGCTTGGCATTGGCCGGTGGGGCGACTTCACGAATCGGCTTGACCGCGCCGATCGCTGCGCGGAACAACGCGCCGTCGTCTTCGTCTTCAGGATGCGACATTGGCACAGCGTACCCGGTCCAAGCGCAGACGCACGCGAAGATCAAGCGCGAAGGCGCGGGACGCATCCGGTATCATGGCCCGGTTTTCCGAGGAGTCCCATGCGCGTACTGGTTAGCAACGACGACGGTGTCGACGCCCCCGGCATCCAGGTTTTGGCCGAGGCGCTGCGCCATGCCGGTCATGAAGTGATGGTGGTCGCGCCCGACCGCGACCGCTCCGGCGCCAGCAATTCGCTCACGCTGGATGTGCCGATCCGCACCCGCCGCATCGACGCGCAGACCTGCGCAGTGGCCGGCACGCCCACCGACTGCGTGCATCTGGCGCTCACCGGCATGCTCGATTACGACCCGGACATCGTGGTCTCCGGCATCAACAACTCGGCCAATCTGGGCGACGACGTGATCTATTCGGGCACCGTGTCGGCCGCAATGGAAGGCCGCTTCCTCGGCTTGCCGGCGGTGGCGGTGTCGCTGGTCACGCATAACCACCAAGCGCACAACTACGACACCGCCGCGCGCGCTGCGGTGGAAATCGTGGCACGGCTGAAGGCCGACCCGTTGCCTGCCGACACCATCCTCAACGTCAACGTGCCGGATCTGGCATGGTCGGATGTGCTCGGTTTCGAAGTCACCCGGCTCGGCAATCGCCACCGGTCCGAGCCGTGCGTGCCGCAGCGCGATCCGCGCGGCCACACCGTGTACTGGATCGGCCCGGCCGGTCCCGAGCAGGATGCTGGCGCCGGTACCGATTTCCACGCCGTGCGTACCGGACATATCTCGATCACGCCGATCCACGTCGATCTCACCCGTTACCAGGCGCTCGACACCGTTGCCGGCTGGGTGGGTGGGCTGACCGCAGCGCTGGACGGCCCGGCATGACGCCGAGGCTGCGCCTGCAACCGGAATCGGTCGGGATCGGCATGACCTCGCAGCGCGTGCGCGACCGCCTGGTCGAGCGCCTGCGCGAGGCCGGCATCCAGGACGAGTCCACGCTCAACGCAATGCGCACCGTGCCGCGGCATCTGTTCATCGATGAAGCGCTGGCCTCGCGCGCCTACGAAGACACCGCGCTGCCAATCGGCCATGGCCAGACCATCTCCCAGCCCTGGGTGGTGGCGCGCATGACCGAAGCGGCGCTGCAGGTTGCCCCGACCAAGGTGCTCGAAGTGGGCACCGGCTCCGGCTACCAGGGCGCGATCCTGGCGGCGCTGGGGTTGGAGGTCTACACCGTCGAGCGCATCGGCGACCTGCTGCGGCAGGCGCGCAAGCGCTTCCGGCATCTGGGCATGAATGTGCGCAGCAAGCACGACGACGGCCGCATCGGCTGGCCCGAGCATGGTCCGTACGACGCCATCGTGGTGACCGCCGCGGCACCGGCGTTGGTCGATGCACTGATCGATCAGCTGGCGGTCGGCGGACGTCTGGTCGCGCCGGTCGGCGGTGCTTCCTCGCAATCGTTGGTGCAACTCACCCGCGGGGCCGATGGCGCGATCAAACAACAGGTTCTGGCGCCGGTCACGTTCGTCCCGCTGTTGTCGGGCATGCTGGATTGAATCCATGAGAGTCCTTCGATGAAGATTTTTGGGCCGTTGTACGACGTGGCCATCCGTTGGTCGCGCCATCGCCGCGCACCCGCGCTGCTGACCGGTCTCAGTTTCGTTGAGGGCTTCATCTTTCCGGTGCCGCCGGAAGTGATGTTGGCACCGATGTCGCTGGCCGAGCCCAAGCGCTCGCTCTGGTTTGCGACGTTGAGCCTGATCGGCTCGATCTGCGGCGCTCTGGTCGGTTATCTACTCGGCCATTTCGCCTTCGCCGCGCTGCAGCCGCTGATCGAATGGCTGGGCTGGAGCGCGAAGATCCAGCAGCAGATCGAAACCCTGCGCACGCTGGTCGCCGATTCGCCGTGGAAGGCGTTCTGGGCGCTGGTCCTGGTCGGTTTCACCCCGATCCCGCTGAAGATCTTTACCTGGGCCTCGGGCGTGGTCGGCGTGCCGATCCTGCCGTTCATCGCCAGCATGCTGGTCGGGCGCGGCAAGCGCGTGTATCTGGTGGCCGGCGCGATCCGCCTGGGCGGTGCGCGCGCCGAAGCGGCGCTGCATCGCTGGATCGAGCCACTGGGCTGGGTTGCAATGGCGGTGCTGGCGGTCGGTGCGGGGTGGTTGGTGTGGAAGACAACGAACGGATGAGCAAGACGCAGATGAATTCGGCACGCAAGACAGCAGTCATGCTCGCAATCGCCATCGGGCTGACCGCCTGTAGCAGCGCAACGGTGGTGCGTTCGCCCGGAGCGAGCGGTAGCGGGGCGTCGTCGCGTCCCAGTGCCGCGCCGCGCCCTTCGGTGCCGCGTCCGGGTGCCACCGTCACCGTGCAGCGCGGCGATACCCTGTACGCGATCTCGCGCCGTACCAATATCACCGCAGCGGATCTGGCCGCCTGGAATGGCCTGTCTTCGCCGAACACCATCTATCCCGGCCAGACGCTCAAGTTGTATCCGCCCGGTGCCAGCAAGCCGGGTGGCAGCGCGCCGGTGGCTGGCGGCACTGTGGCGCCGCCGCGCCCTGTTGTGCCGATCGCCGCACCGGTCAGTAGCGGATTCTCCTGGCGTTGGCCGGCCGATGGCGTCGTGGTGGGCACCTTCGTCACTGGCGAAACCACCAAGCAGGGCGTAGACATCGCCGGCACCAGCGGCCAGGCCGTACGTGCTGCCGCCGATGGGGTGGTGGTGTATTCGGGCGCCGGCCTGGTCGGCTACGGCGAACTGATCATCATCAAGCACAACGACCAGTGGCTATCCGCATACGGTCATAACCGCAAGCGCCTGCTCAACGAAGGCCAGAGCGTCAAGGCGGGGCAGCAAATTGCCGAAATGGGCCGCAGCGGCGCCTCCCGCGACATGTTGCACTTCGAGATCCGCTACAACGGCAAGCCGGTCGATCCGTTGCTGTATCTGCCTAAGAAGTGAATGGGGAGTAGAGAATAGGGAATGGGGGAAACGCGCGCCGCGGCAATCTGGGGGCGCGGGCAACGAGGTAAGTGCTTACTGATACCTGTTCGCGCAAGTTCTGCTTGACAGCGAAAGCGTGCTCCGCCTGCTCTCCCGATTCCCGATTCCCGATTCCCGATTCCCGATTCCCGATTCAGCCCGGCAACACCATCGCCAACGCCACCCGCCGGCCTTCGCTGGCCAGTACGTTGTAGGTGCGTGCGGCGGCGGAATTGGTCATCGCTTCCAGGCCGATGCCGCGGGTCAGGCAGGCCGCCAGCACGTCGGTCTTGGGGAATAACTGGCGCTCGCCGGTGCCGAGCAGGATGACGGCTGGGTTGAGTGCCAGCACCGCCTCCATATGACTGGCCTGGAGTTGCTCCAGCGCCTGGACCGGCCAGTAGTCCACCAGCTCATCCGGCATCAGGATAAAGCTCTGCAGCAGGATCTGGTCGTTCACCTTGGCGTGGCGGCCGTCGGCCGCGCGCAGCGCATAGGTGTAATCGGGGTGTTCCTGACTTAAAGGCATGACGAACTCGTTGGCTCAGCCGCGCGGCAGCACGATCTGGCGCTTTTCCTTGCTGGGGCGGTACAGGATGGCGACGTGGCCGATGCGCTGCACCAGCGCACTACCAGTCTGCTCGATCAGCTCGGCAATCATCGCATTACGGGTCTCGCGATCCTCCGATGCCACCTTCACCTTGACCAGTTCGTGGCGCTCGAGCACTTCCTCGAGTTCTGCCAGAAATGCCGGCGTCACCCCTTTGCCGCCGGTCTGCAGCAAGGCTTTGAGGTCGTGGGCCTGGCCGCGCAGGAAACGGTTCTGGGCGGAGGTGAGAACAATGGACATGCAGGATCGGAGGGAAGCAAAGGGTGTTCAGGGTATCATGGCGACCCGTTCGGACCCCTTTGCCAATGCCTTCCCGCAGTAAAAGCAGCCAGCGCTGGCTCAAGGAACACTTCGCCGACCCTTACGTGAAGAAGGCCCAGGCCGAGGGCATGCGCTCGCGCGCGGCCTACAAGCTGGAAGAGTTGCTGCAGCGCGACCGCCTGCTCAAGCCGGGCATGGTGGTGGTCGATCTGGGCGCGGCGCCGGGTGGCTGGTCGCAACAGGTACGCAAGTCAATGGGCGACAGCGGCCGGGTGGTGGCGCTGGATATCCTGGACATGCCGGCCCTGGCAGGCGTGGAGTTCCTTCACGGCGACTTCAGGGAGCAGGCCGTCCTATCCCAATTCGAAGCGATGCTGGGCGATGTGCCGGTGGACCTTGTGCTGTCGGATATGGCCCCCAATAAGAGTGGCATGGATGCGGTCGACCAACCGCGGATGATGCACCTGGCGGAACTGGCCATGGAATTTGCCGACACCCACCTCAAGCCGGGCGGGGCGTTCCTGATCAAGCTGTTCCAGGGTGTCGGGTCCGACGACTACATTCGCGAGCTTCGCCGCCGCTATGAAAAGGTGACGATTCGCAAGCCGGCGGCCTCGCGCAAGCGCTCCCCGGAAGTTTATGCGCTCGGTCAGGGCAAGCGTGTCCAGATCAAGTAAGCTGCCAATGACCGCCGTATTTCAAGCATTGAAGAGTAGAGGGCACCGGAGCCAATGAGGATGAACGACTTGACCAAGAATCTGCTGCTGTGGGTGGTCGTCGCAGTTGTGCTGATGGTTGTCTTCCAGAGCTTCTCGCCGCGGATGGCGGGCGGCGTCGGTGCCGACTCGATCACCTACACCCAGTTCCTGAAGGAAGTGGACTCCGGGCGCGTCAAATCGGTGGATTACACCGACGAGACCAACCTGGCCGTCAACGCGATCCGCTTCAAGCGCACCGACGGCAGCGAGGCCACCGTCTACGGTCCGCGCGACGACAAGCTGGTCGACGTGCTGTACAGCAAGAACATCGAAATGACCCGCCAGAAGCCCTCGACCGGCCCTGGCTTCTGGTCGCTGGTGCTCAATTTCCTTCCCGTCATCCTGATCATCGGCTTCTGGCTGTTCATCATGCGCCAGATGCAGGGCGGTGGTGGCGGCGCGAAGGGCGCGATGAGCTTCGGCAAGTCGCGCGCCAAATTGCAGGGCGAGGACCAGATCAAGATCACCTTCGCCGACGTCGCCGGTTGCGACGAGGCCAAGGAAGAAGTGGGCGAATTGGTGGACTTCCTGCGCGACCCGACCAAGTTCACCAAGCTGGGCGGCAAGATCCCGCGCGGCGTGTTGATGGTCGGCCCGCCGGGTACCGGCAAGACCCTGCTCGCCAAGGCGATCGCCGGCGAGGCCAAGGTGCCGTTCTTCAGCATCTCCGGTTCCGACTTCGTCGAAATGTTCGTCGGCGTGGGTGCCAGCCGCGTGCGCGACATGTTCGAGCAGGCCAAGAAGCACGCGCCATGCATCATCTTCATCGACGAAATCGATGCGGTGGGCCGTCATCGCGGTGCCGGCCTCGGCGGCGGGCACGACGAGCGCGAGCAGACCTTGAATCAGTTGCTGGTCGAAATGGACGGTTTCGAGGGTGGCGAAGGCGTGATCGTGATTGCGGCGACCAACCGTCCCGACGTGCTGGATCCGGCGCTGCTGCGTCCAGGCCGTTTTGACCGTCAGGTCGTGGTCGGCCTGCCGGACGTCAAGGGCCGCGAGCAGATCCTGCGCGTGCACATGCGCAAGCTGCCGCTGGCCGACGATGTCGTGCCGATGGTCATCGCCCGCGGTACCCCGGGTTTCTCGGGCGCCGACTTGGCCAACCTGTGCAACGAGGCAGCATTGTTCGCGGCGCGTGGCAGCGAGAAGGAAGTCCGCATGGACCACTTCGACCGTGCCCGCGACAAGATTCTGATGGGTGCCGAGCGCCGCTCGATGGCCATGAGCGAGGACGAGAAGACCCTTACCGCGTATCACGAGGCGGGCCACGCCATCGTCGGCCGTCTGGTGCCGGAGCACGACCCGGTCTACAAGGTGACCATCATTCCGCGTGGCCGCGCGCTCGGCGTGACGATGTATCTGCCGGAAGGCGACCGCTACTCGATGAACCGTGTCGCGATCGAGTCGCAGCTGTGCTCGCTGTACGGTGGTCGCGTTGCCGAAGAGCTGATCTTCGGCGGCGACAAGGTCACCACCGGTGCGTCCAACGACATCGAGCGGGCCACCAAGATGGCGCGCAACATGGTCACCAAGTGGGGCCTGTCCGATGAGCTTGGCCCGGTGGCCTATGGCGAGGAAGAGGACGAGGTGTTCCTGGGCCGTTCGGTGACCCAGCACAAGAACGTTTCCAACGAGACCGCGCGCAAGATCGACGAAGTGGTGCGTTCGATCCTGGACAAGGCCTACAGCAAGACCAAGACCATCCTCACCGAGAACCTGGACAAGCTGCACGCGATGTCGCAGTTGTTGCTCCAGTACGAAACCATCGACGTGCCGCAGATCGATGCCATCATGGAAGGCCGCGAGCCGCCGCCGCCGGCTGGCTGGGGCAAGTCCGACAAGGACGGTGGCAACAACAACGACAAGGGTAGTCCGCGTCCATTGCCGCCCATCGCCGGACCCGCCGAGCAACTCTAAGCCGGCCATGCACTGATCTGCGAGGCATCCATCAAGGCCGGGGAGCGATTCCCGGCCTTGATGCGTTATCGGACTACATCAATGCCCACGTATGGGCGACCATAATCATCCCAGGAGACACCGCCGATGTTCGAGACCGCCCTCACGCTGGATTGCGCCGGCCGCAGCCTGCGACTGGATGCGCCGCAGGTGATGGGGATCGTCAATGTCACGCCCGATTCGTTCTCCGACGGCGGCCAGCATGCGACCTGCGCAGCGGCGATCGCCCATGGGTTGGTACTGGTGGAGCAGGGCGCTGCGGTGCTGGATATCGGTGGTGAGTCCACCCGCCCGGGCGCTGCGGCGGTCTCGGTTGAAGAAGAATTGCAGCGGGTCATCCCGGTCATCGAAGCGCTGGCGCAACGTACCAGCGTGCCGATCAGCGTGGACACGTTCAAACCGGAGGTCATGCGCGCGGCGGTCGCAGCCGGCGCCGGCATGATCAACGACGTCTATGCCCTGCGTTCGCCCGGTGCGCTGGAAGCGGCGTCGGATCTGCGCGTGCCGGTGGTCTTGATGCATGCGCGCAGCGCGCCGCATGCCATGCAGGACGCGCCGCACTACGACGATGTCGTCGGCGAGGTGCACCGGTTTCTGGCCGAGCGCATCTTCGCCGCCGAGATGGCCGGCATCGACAAGCGCCGGCTGGTCCTGGACCCGGGCTTTGGCTTCGACAAAACCACCACGCACAACCTCACCCTGCTTGCGCAGCTGCAGCGACTGCAGGAGTTCGGTTTGCCCGTGCTGGCCGGGCTGTCGCGTAAGCGCAGCATCGGCGAGCTGACCGGGCGCGAGATCGCCGCCGATCGTGTGCACGGCTCGGTGGCCGCGCATCTGATCGCCGCGCAACATGGCGCGCTGCTGCTGCGCGTGCACGATGTGGCGGCAACCGTGGATGCGTTGAAGGTGTGGAAGGCGATGGCGGCCATTCCCGTCCCGCGTGTCAGCGCGCCCGCCACGCCCGCGATGCGTTGGCCGGACGAGGACTGATGGCTGTCGACCAACGCCCGCTGGCGATCGCCGTGATGGGCCCCACTGCCAGCGGCAAGACGGCGCTGGCGCTTGAGGCTGCAGAGCGCTGGAATGGAGAAATCGTCAGCGTCGATTCGGCGCTGGTGTACCGCGGCCTGGAAATTGGCGCAGCCAAGCCGGATGCGGCGATGCGCGCGGCGGTTCCGCATCATCTGCTCGACCTGCGCGATCCCTGGCAGGTGTATTCGGCAGCGGAGTTCGCCGCCGATGCACGCCAGGCGATCGCGCAGATCGTGGCGCGCGGCAGGTTGCCGATTCTGGTCGGCGGCACGGGGCTGTATTTTCGTGCGCTGCTGGAAGGTTTGTCGCAGCTGCCCGAGGCCGATCAAGCCGTGCGTGCATCCATCGCCGCCGAAGCTCAGCAGATCGGTTGGGCCGGCTTGCACGCACAACTGGCACGCGTGGACCCGGTTGCGGCAGCGCGCATCCATGCGACCGACCCGCAGCGCATCCAGCGGGCGCTGGAGGTCTACCGCATCAGCGGGCGGCCGATCAGCGCGTGGCAGGCGCTACCGCCAGGGCCGCGCCTGCCGGTGCGCGTGTTGAAGGTGGTATTGGCGCCACGCGAGCGCGAGGTGCTGCATGCACGTATCGCACACCGGCTGGATGCGATGCTGGCGCAGGATTTTCTGGCCGAAGTGCGGCGCCTGCGGGCGCTGCCGCAGCTCCAGGCGGTGGCAGCCCCGCTGGATCTGCCGGCCGTGCGCGCGGTCGGCTACCGCCAGGCCTGGCAGTATCTGGACGGGGCTGGCAGCCTGGCCGAGTTCCGCGACAAGGCGATCCAGGCGACCCGGCAACTGGCCAAACGCCAGCTCACCTGGCTGCGCGGCGAGCTCGACGCGCGCTGGTTCGACCCGGAGCGTGACCGCCATCAATTGGAGGACGCAATTGTCGGCTTCCTCGCTGATCGTCCCGCTGTACGGCAGGCTTCAGGCGTGTAACATCCCGTTTCCGGGACCGGCTGGGGATAGCAGGTGTCGACCGGAACAATAAGAACAATAATGAAGAGGATTTTTCGATGGCTAAGGGGCAATCTTTACAGGACCCATTCCTCAATGCGCTGCGGCGCGAGCGAGTGCCCGTGTCGGTGTATCTGGTCAATGGCATCAAGCTGCAGGGCACGATCGAGTCGTTCGACCAATTCGTGGTCCTGCTGCGCAATACCGTGAGTCAGATGGTGTACAAGCACGCCATTTCCACGGTGGTGCCGGCGCGCAACGTGCGCGTGGGGCCTGGTGGTGGGTATGTGCAATCCAATGAAGGCAATCAGGCGGAAGATGACGACGTCGAGCAGTAACGGAGTAGTGCGTGTTTGATCGGTCCCGCAAGGGTGAACACGCGTTGTTGATACAGACCCACTCCGGCGGGCCTGCCGAAGAGGATGTGCTGGAGGAGTTCGCCGACCTTGCCAAGTCGGCGGGCGCCACGGTGGCGGCCACGCTCACCGCGCGCATCGACAAACCGAACCCGTCGACCTTGATCGGCAGCGGCAAGCTGGAAGAGATCAAGGCCGCCGCCGAGGCCACCGGCGCCGATCTGGTGTTGGTCAATCACACCTTGTCGCCCGGCCAGGAGCGCAATCTGGAGCGCTATCTGGAGCGGCGCGTGATCGACCGCACCGGCCTGATCCTGGACATCTTCGCGCAACGGGCACGCAGCCACGAGGGCAAGCTGCAGGTGGAGCTGGCGCAGTTGCGGCATATGGCCACCCGGCTGGTCCGCGGCTGGACCCACCTGGAACGCCAGCGCGGCGGTTCGATCGGCCTGCGCGGCCCTGGCGAAACCCAGCTGGAAACCGACCGCCGCCTGCTGCAAAAGCGCGTCGAACAGTTGCAGCAGCGGCTGGAAAAGGTCGAGGTGCAGCGCACCCAGATGCGTCGCGCGCGGATGCGCAGCGAATTGCCACGGATTGCACTGGTCGGTTACACCAATGCCGGCAAGTCGACGCTGTTCAACGTGTTGACCGGTGCAGAGGCTTACGTGGCAGATCAATTGTTCGCCACGCTCGATCCCACCGTGCGACGCATTGCGTTGCCAGGCGGCAGCGCGATTCTTGCCGACACGGTCGGCTTCGTGCGTGATCTTCCGCACGAGCTGGTCGCCGCGTTCCGCTCGACGCTGTCGGAGGCGCGCGATGCCGATCTGTTGCTGCACGTTGTCGATGCGGCAGACCCGTTGCGCGAAGAACGCATCCTGCAGGTCGACGAAGTGTTGCAGGCCGTCGGTGCCGGCGATCTGCCGCAGCTGCTGGTATTCAACAAGATCGACAAGATCGCAGGCGCCGAAGTGCGCCGCGATGCGCAGGACGGCATTCCTGACCCGGCCCGCCGCGAACGTGTGTGGGTATCGGCGCGCGACGGGCGCGGGCTGGAAGAATTGCAGCATGCGCTCGGCCAGCGGCTGGACCTGCGCCACCTGACCGGCCAGCTACGGCTACCGCCGTCTGCCGGCCGCCTGCGGTCCAGGCTGCATCAGCTGGAAGTGGTGCGCAATGAGCAATCCGACGAAGAGGGTTGGTTGCTCGAGGTCGATCTGCCGATGGTCGAGGCAGAGCGGTTGGCTGCCGGCGAGGACGGTGCGCCACTGCGCGCAATGCTGCCGGATCGTCGCGAAGACTGGGAAGCGTGAAGAACGCAGCACGCTCGGTATGACGAGAGCGTGCTGCTGCTTCAAGGCGAATGGGGCAGGGTGTACCGCATCGCCGTGCGGCAGTTGCCAGGCCTCGTCCTGGCCAGCCGGAACTTACAGAAAACCCGTAGAGCAGTGGGTGCTGCGGAAGAGTGCAGTCGTGCGCTCATGCAGCGCATCACATCTGTCCTCAGTAATGCAGTGCCATCGTTGCGGTGCTTAGGTGGCTTGAAGGCGGCGCTGCACGTTGACCGCGTGCGGCCGGCACCTCGACGCACATGCAAGCCCGGCCAGACCCGGCGTACCGCATATTGGCCACACATCGCCACTGAACCTTGGCCGCCTGGCGCCCAGGCGGAATCGGCGCCAGCGGCAGACAGGCGCGACGAATTGGGCTAAAACGTCCGCTGCCCCCTCCTTGCCGTGCCCATGCCTTTTCCCGCCGATTCCGAACTGCAGCAGCTGGCCGAAGCCCTCGGGCAGCAATTGCTTGCCGCGCGCGAGCGCCTGGTCACTGCCGAGAGTTGCACCGGTGGCTGGATCGCCAAGGCAGTGACCGATGTCGCCGGCTCCTCGCATTGGTTCGATTGCGGGATGGCCGCCTATAGCTATGAGGCCAAGCAGGCGCTGCTCGGCGTCCGCCCACAGACCCTGGAAGTGCATGGGGCGGTCAGTCGCGAAACGGTGATCGAGATGGTCTCTGGGGCCCTGGTGAATTCCGGCGCAAGCATCGCAGTGGCGGTGACCGGCATTGCCGGGCCCGGCGGCGGCAGTGAGGACAAGCCGGTCGGCACGGTCTGGATCGGCTGGAAACGTCGCGGTGGTTACGCCACGGCGCAACTGTTCCAGTTCAATGGCGACCGCGATGCGGTGCGTCGTCAGACCGTCGCTGCAGCACTGCGCGGGTTGAGCGCGCTGCTTTAGCGCTCGTTGGGTCCACTGGATGGGGTTCGGTAGCAGATCCGCAACGCCCTATTGTCAACGCAATCTCGCCCAGCATGGAAACCCAAACGCTGTAGTTATGCACCTTCCCAAGAAACTGGCGGTGGCTCGTTGTCGACACGCCGCTGCAGCGCGCTGAGCGGACGCGTTATCTGGCACATGCAACGAGGCTGCGAGGTGGCAATGGCGCAACCGAGGTGCATGCGCTGCGCACGCGTTGCAACCTGCGCTGAGCTTGGATGGGGCGAGGGCGCGACAGCGGAGGGCAGATCGGCTACAAACAAGGTCTCCTCGCCGCCCAGCGTGCCAATGCATTCGTTTCTTGCTCCTGTCCCATCGGTCGCCGCGTTGCAGGCTGCTCTGTACTGCAGTGTCACGCAGCGCCTGAGCGCAACGCGCTCGCAGGCGGTGTGCTGATGTGGGAAGCGCTAGGCACGGTACGTGATCTTGGGCGTCTGCAGGAAATCGCCTCGGTCCTGATCCGCTACGGCTTCGGCGATGTGGTACGTCGTATCGGCCTGGCCGATGTGCTTGAGCGCGCCGGCAGGCTGTTGCATTGGCAGAATGCCGAGGGCCGGTTGCGCATGTCCGCAGCGATGCGCGTGCGGCGTGCACTGGAAGAGCTCGGGCCAACCTTCGTCAAACTGGGCCAGGTGTTGGCCACGCGCGTGGACCTGCTGCCGCCGGAGTGGATCGAAGAATTGAGCGAGCTGCAGAACGCGGTGCCGGCGCTGCCATTCGATCAGATCCGCCCGCAGCTGGTCGCTGCGCTGGGTATGGAGCCGGAAAGCGTCTTCGCGCGCCTGGACGAACAACCGCTGGCGGCCGCATCGCTGGCACAGACGCATCGCGCGTGGCTGGTCGATGGCACCCCGGTAGTGTTGAAGATCCGTCGTCCCGATATCGGTGACACCATCGATGCGGATCTGCGCCTGCTCGCCCGGCTTGCTGAAATCGTCGAAACCCGCGCACCGGATCTCAAGCGCTACCGTCCTTCCGAGGTGGTACAGCAATTTACCGTCTCGCTGCGACGCGAGCTGGACTTCGCTGCCGAGGGGCGCAACGCCGAACGCATCGCCGCCAACTTCGCGCACGATGCGCAGGTGGTGGTGCCGGCGGTGTACTGGGAGTGGACCTGCGAGTCGCTCAACGTGCAGGAATTCATCGATGGGATTCCGGGGCGCGATCTGCTCGCCGTCGATGCGGCCGGCCTGGATCGCAGGGCGCTCGCACGTGCCGGTGCCGGCATCGTGCTCAAGATGGTGCTGCAGGACGGCTGCTTCCACGCCGACCCGCATCCGGGGAACATTTTTTACCTGCGCGACGGGCGCATCGCGGTCATCGATTTCGGCATGGTCGGGCGCGTCTCCGAGCAGCGTCGGTTTCAGGTCGCACAGCTGCTGCACGGCATGGTCAGCTACGACGCCGAAGCGGTGATCGACGTCTTGCTGGAATGGGCGGGCACCAGCCTGGAGATCGACGAGGCGCGTTTGCAGCAAGACATCGGTGCGTTCGTCGACGAGTATCGCGGCGTGCCGCTGAAAGAATTGCGTATTGGCGCAATGCTTGGCGACGTCACCTCCATCCTGCGCGATCACGGGCTGACGCTGCCTTCGGATCTGGCACTGATGATCAAGGCCTTTCTCACCCTGGAAGGCATGGGGCGCCAGCTCGATCCGGATTTCGACATGGCCACCGAGGCGCGCCCGTACCTGGAGCGCGTGGTGCTGCAGCGCTATGCGCCGCGCGCCATCGTGCGGCGTGGCCGGCGGACCGTGACTGGCGCGATCGACCTGATCGGCGATCTGCCGCGCGACCTCAAGCGCCTGTTGCAAGCCGCACGCCGCGGCAAGCTGCAGCTGCAGGTCGAAACACGCGCATTGCGCGAGTTCGGCGAGCAGGTCGACCGCGCCGCCAATCGCCTCACGATGGGGATCGTGACAGCCGCCTTGGTGATCGGCTCCTCGATCGTCATGAACAGCGTCGGCGGTAGCGCCAGCCGCTGGTTGCTCGCGCTAGGCGTGGGCGGCTTCATCGGCGCGGCGCTGTGCGGCATCTGGATCTTGTTTTCGATCTGGCGAAGCCGGCGCTAGCGCGCGACGCGTCGTCCTGATGGCGTGCGGGCAAGACGCGGCGAAATACTTGCGCAGGCGATCGTTAGTAGTAATACTACTAAACATGGACCTGACCGATACCCAGCAAGCAATCCTGGCCCTGATCGCCGAGCGCATCGACGCCGATGGTGTTCCGCCTTCGCAGACCGAAATCGCGCGCGCGTTCGGCTTCAAGGGCATACGCGCGGCGCAATATCACCTGGAAGCGCTGGAGCATGCGGGTGCGATCCGGCGCGTCCCAGGCCAGGCGCGCGGGATACGGCTGGCCGGGCAGGGTGCGCAGACACGCACGGCTCCTGTGAGCGAGGTGGCCCGCGACGATGTGCTGCGTCTGCCGGTGCTGGGCCGCGTGGCCGCGGGTCTGCCGATTGGCGCCGATATCGGCTCGGACGACTTCGTCGTGCTGGATCGTGTGTTTTTCTCGCCGTCGCCGGATTATCTGCTCAAGGTGCAAGGCGATTCGATGCGCGACGAAGGCATCTTCAACGGCGATCTGATCGGCGTGCACCGTACCCGCGACGCGCGCTCGGGGCAGATCGTGGTGGCGCGGATCGATGAGGAAATCACGGTAAAGCTGCTGAAGATCGGCAAGGACCGCATCCGGCTGTTGCCGCGCAATCCAGACTACGCGCCCATTGAGGTGCTACCGGATCAGGATTTCGCGATTGAAGGCCTGTATTGCGGGCTGTTGAGGCCTAACCGCTGAGCTCTGTGCCGATGGCCGTGCTGGCGTTTCTCCGAGCCCGCACTGCAGGGTTTCCCGCTGCCACGGGACTTGCCGCCTTCTTAATCTGAGTGTGTCGCCTGCATTCTCAGCCTGTGCGATACACCGCCGCTACATTAGCCCCATACCGAAATCACTGACGAGGATCACCCAGATGGACGAGAACAAGAAGCGCGCCCTTTCCGCCGCACTGAGCCAGATCGAAAAGCAATTCGGCAAGGGCTCGGTCATGCGCATGGGCGACCGCGTCATTGAGGCGGTCGAAGTCATCCCGACCGGCTCGCTGATGCTGGATATCGCCCTGGGGATCGGCGGCCTGCCGAAGGGTCGCGTGGTCGAAATCTACGGCCCGGAATCCTCCGGCAAGACCACCTTGACCCTGCAAGCCATCGCTGAGTGCCAGAAGAACGGCGGCACCGCTGCCTTCATCGATGCCGAGCACGCACTGGACCCGATTTATGCGGCCAAGCTGGGCGTCAATGTCGACGACCTGCTGCTGTCGCAGCCGGATACCGGTGAGCAGGCACTGGAAATTGCCGACATGCTGGTGCGTTCGGGTTCGGTTGATATCGTGGTGGTCGACTCGGTCGCTGCACTGACGCCGAAGGCGGAAATCGAAGGCGAGATGGGTGACCAGCTGCCAGGTTTGCAGGCTCGCTTGATGAGCCAGGCGCTGCGCAAGCTCACCGGCAATATCAAGCGCTCCAACACGCTGGTGGTCTTCATCAATCAGCTGCGCATGAAGATCGGCGTCATGATGCCGGGCCAGAGCCCGGAAGTGACCACCGGCGGCAACGCGCTGAAGTTCTACGCCTCGGTGCGTCTGGATATCCGCCGTATCGGTGCGATCAAGAAGGGCGACGAGATCATCGGCAACCAGACCAAGATCAAGGTGGTCAAGAACAAGCTGGCGCCTCCGTTCAAGCAGGTCGTGACCGAAATCCTGTATGGCGAAGGCATCAGTCGCGAGGGCGAATTGATCGACATGGGCGTGGAAGCCAAGCTGGTCGACAAGGCCGGCGCCTGGTACAGCTATGGCGATGAGCGAATCGGGCAGGGCAAGGACAACGCGCGAACCTACCTGCGCGACAACCCGCAGGTTGCGACCCGGCTGGAAGCGGAGCTGCGTGAGAAGTTCCAACCTGCCGAAGCACCGCGTGAGGCCGGCGACGACGAAGACAAGGAGTAAGTTGCAGCTGCACAACATCACCATTCACCGGAGTTGGTTTGCCGGGAATTTGTTTGCCGTGAGTTGGTGACGGTGATGCTGTCGGTGAGCGGTTGGGGGAACCTCGCGCGATTCGTGGCCGCTCCATTGCCACCCACGTCAGCCCGGCGCTGGGCAACAGGTTCGAGCGTGTTTGAAGTTTTTCTATCGCGAGGACGGCGGAGTCAGTGCTGTCGCTTCTCGCGGTAGATCTATCGAAGGCCAGGAGGGCAGGCGCCATGGACGGCGCATTGATGTCGTAACTGATTTTGGCGATTCGGGACACCTCAACGATGGACGAGCAAGAGCCCGCACCAAAGCGGGGGCGCCGGTTCAAGGAACAGACGCCGGTCCAGCGCGCACTCGGCCTATTGGTGCGGCGCGAACATTCGCGCAAGGAATTGAACCGCAAGCTGCTGGCCCGCGGGATCGAGCCAGATGCGGCGCAAGCGGCTGTCGATCGGCTCACGGACGAGGGATGGCAGGACGACACCCGCTTCGCTGCTGCAGTCGTGCGCAATCGCGCCGGTTCGGGCTATGGCCCGCTGCATATTCGTGCCGAGCTCGGAACCCATGGCCTGGATAGCGAGGCTATCAGTGCCGCCTTGGCGGCCTTCGAAGGGGATTGGACCGAAAACGCGCGCGATCTGATCCGCCGTCGGTTTGGCGAACAAGGCCCAACCGACCTTCCGCAGCGGCGCAAGGCCGCCGATCTGCTGGCCCGGCGGGGTTTCGAAGGCAACAGCATTCGCGCCGCCACGCGCTTCGACCTTGAGGACTGAGGGCGTCAGGCCTGCTACCCTTCGTGGTTTCAGGTTGTTCCGCTCATCTGCGCCCACATTCCATTGGGTGACCGGGACTGCCGCCCGCCCAATGCCAGCACATGAACGCACCTGCCAAATTCAGCACTTCCCAGATCCGTAGTGACTTCCTCGCGTTCTTCGAGGGGAAGGGCCACACCATCGTGCCATCCGCGCCGCTGGTGCCGGGCAACGACCCCACCTTGCTCTTCACCAATTCCGGCATGGTCCAGTTCAAGGACGTCTTCCTCGGCGCGGAGAAGCGTAGCTACGTGCGTGCTGCGGACGTGCAGCGCTGCCTGCGTGCCGGTGGCAAGCACAACGATCTGGACTCGGTGGGCTACACCGCGCGCCACCATACCTTCTTCGAAATGCTCGGCAACTGGTCGTTTGGCGACTACTTCAAGAAGGACGCCATCGCCTGGGCATGGGAACTGTTGACCCAGGTCTGGAAGCTGCCGGCCGACCGTCTGCTGGTCACGGTCTACCACACCGACGAAGAAGCCTTTGCGTTGTGGCGCGACGTGATCGGCATCCCGGAAAGCCGCATCGTGCGCATCGGCGACAACAAGGGTGCGCCTTACGCCTCGGACAATTTCTGGCAGATGGCCGATACCGGCCCCTGCGGCCCGTGTACCGAAATCTTCTTCGACCACGGCGATCACATCGCCGGTGGCCCGCCGGGGTCGCCGGATGAAGATGGCGACCGCTTCATCGAGATCTGGAACCTGGTCTTCATGCAGTTCGATCGGCAGCCCGACGGCACCCTGGTGCCGCTGCCGGCGCCGTGCGTGGACACGGGCATGGGTCTTGAGCGTCTGGCTGCGATCCTGCAGCACGTCCATACCAACTATGAAATCGACCTGTTCCAGGCGTTGATCGGCAAGGCCGGTTCGCTGACCGGCATCACCGATCTGGAGAACAAGTCGCTGCGAGTGATCGCCGATCACATCCGCGCCTGCTCCTTCCTCATCGTCGATGGCGTGCTGCCCTCCAATGAAGGGCGCGGCTATGTGCTGCGTCGGATCATCCGGCGTGCGCTGCGCCATGGCTGGATGTTGGGCGTGCGCCAGCCGTTCTTCAGCAAGATGGTGCCTACGCTGGTCGAGCTGATGGGCGAGGCCTATCCCGAGCTGGTGGTGGCGAAAGACACGGTGGCGCGCGCGCTGTTGGCCGAAGAAGAGCGCTTTGCCGAGACACTGGACGCCGGCATGAAGATCTTCGACGAGGTCGCATCGCGCTCGCAGGACATCATCCCGGGCGCCGACGCGTTCCGGCTGTACGACACTTACGGCTTTCCGGTCGACCTGACTGCCGACATCGCGCGCGAGCGCGGCATGCGCGTGGACATGGAGGGCTTCGAGTTCGCGATGGAGCGTCAACGCGAGACCGCGCGTGCGGCTGGCAAGTTCGGCGGCGGCGTCGCATTGCCGGCGGACCTGGTCGCCAGCATGTCGCCGACCGTGTTTCTGGGTTACGAAGCGTACGATGCCGACGCCCTCAAGGTCGTGGCCATTCTCAGGCAGGGCCGCCCGGTCGAACGTGCGGAAGCGGGTGATGAGGTGATCGTGTTCACCGATCGCACGCCGTTCTACGCCGAGTCGGGTGGCCAGGTCGGCGACAGCGGCCAGCTGAGCGGCCCCGGCGTGTCGTTCGAAGTTGCCGATACGCAGAAGTTCGCCGGCCAGTTCCATGGGCATGTGGGTCGCATCAGCGAAGGTGCGCTCGCGCTTGGTGATGTGCTTGCCGGCGGGATCGATACGCAACGTCGCGGCAAAACCATCCTCAACCATTCGGCCACCCACTTGCTACACGCAGCCCTGCGCGAAGTACTGGGAACGCATGTGCAACAGAAGGGCTCGCTGGTCGCGCCTGATCGACTGCGCTTTGACTTCTCGCACTTCCAGCCGATCACTGCTGACGAGCTCGCTGTGATCGAGCGCAAGGTCAATGCTGAAGTCCGCACCAACCATGGCGTGGAAGTGCACAACATGGCCATGCAGGAGGCGCTGGATTTCGGCGCGATGGCGCTGTTCGGCGAGAAGTACGGAGAAAACGTCCGCGTGCTCAAGATGGGCGGCTATTCCACCGAATTGTGTGGCGGTACCCACGTCACCCGCACCGGCGACATCGGCTTGTTCAAGATCACCTCCGAAGGTGGCGTGTCGTCGGGTGTGCGCCGTATCGAAGCAGTGACCGGGCAGGGCGCGCTGGACTACGTGGCTGACGAGGAACGTCGCCTGCTCGAAGCAGCCAATCTGCTCGGCGGCAACACCACCGAGGTGGTGGATAAGGTGCGCGCGCTGACCGAGCGTCAGAAGCGGCTGGAGCGCGAGCTGGAATCGCTCAAGGCCAAGCTGGCGTCGGGTGCGACTGCGGATCTGGGCGCTCGTGCAATTGATGTTGCCGGAGTCAAGGTTGTCGCGGTGCGTCTGGAGGGATTCGATGCCAAGGCGCTGCGCGATGCGATGGATCGCCTGAAGCAACAGCTCGGCGATTCAGTGATCGTGCTGGCTGGTGCTTCGGGCGGCAAGGTGGCGCTTGTCGCTGGCGTGAACGGCAGCCCAACTGGCAAGGTGAAGGCAGGGGAACTCCTCGGCCACATCGCCAGTCAGATCGGCGGCAAGGGCGGTGGCCGTCCGGATCTCGCCCAGGGTGGTGGCGAGGACGGGCCCGCCCTTGCGACCGCACTCGACGGTGTCCCCTTCTGGGTCAAGCAACACTTGGGCTGAACACTTGTCCTGCTATGCCTTGCTGGCTAGCAGGATGTCCCGCTACCATTTCTGGTCTATTCCCTTTACGTAGGGCGCGTCTCACTCAGGAGGCCGTCGATGCTGGTGGGAAATCCACCGGTTCCAGGAGATTTGCAAAATGTTGATCCTCACTCGCCGGGTAGGCGAAACCTTGATGATCGGCGACTCGGTCACCGTGACCGTTCTCGGCGTCAAGGGCAATCAGGTGCGCATCGGTATCACCGCACCCAAGGATGTGGCTGTGCATCGCGAAGAAATCTATCAGCGCATCCAGCGTGGGGATGAGCCTGTCGCCTCCGGCGCACATCACGGCGACGATTCTTCGAATTGATCGTTGTCAAGGGTTTACGTTAGCCCCTCTTACCCGGTATTCTTCGCGGCCTGCCACGGACATCGCGGCAGGCAGCAAAAACTGGAGCGATGCCCGAGCGGCTGAAGGGGCTCCCCTGCTAAGGGAGTATAGGGTCAAAAGCTCTATCGAGGGTTCGAATCCCTCTCGCTCCGCCAGTGTCAAGAAGAAAGCCCCCGTAAAACGGGGCTTTTTTCATTTTCTAGGCCGCGTGCCCCATGTTCTGCCCCACACTTGGCGAAGTGGTCTGCTGCACGATCCACTCGTCCACCTGTGTGGATAGCCACAGCGATCGCGAGCAAACCTTGTGCGGCTTTGGAAATTTTCCGACCTGCACCTGACGGTAGATGGTCGCAGGGCTCAGCCCTACCTTCGCACGCACGTCCTTCATGGCGAGTAGGCGCAGGTCGCTATCAGTCTCGGGCATTGGGGTTTTCCTCCAGCAGGTATTTCGTATCGATGGCCCAGCCAGCTTCGCGCGCGCCGAGCAGTCGCAGCTCGGCGGCGTCGAACTCGTCCAGGCGCAGGAAAGTGATTGCCGCCTCAATATGGCCAGGAGCCAAGGCGCATGCGCTGCAGAACCGGTCATAGACGTTCTGCTTGCAGCACTGCCAGGGTTCGGCCGGGTCGTGCATGCGCTTGCCCTCTTCGCGAAGGTGGCGCTTCAGCAGCTGCCGCACGGTGGCTTTGCCGACCGGCACGCGGATCGGCCGACCGCCCACGGCGAGCCCGTTGTTGCGTGCCTGGCGGGGTAGGGGCCGGGAGCCGTCAGCCATTGCGCACCCCCTTCGCGATGCCGGCCAGCTCGTTGAGCATCTTGCGCAGCTCAGGCACCGACGATGGATCGATAACGATGTGCCGGCCCTCCTGCTCCAGCACGATGGTGCCGCCGGCATCGACAGGCGCGCCGATGGCGACCTCTGTCAAGCCATCTTCGGTGGCGGCTTGCCACAGGATGCGCGGCGAATTGAACATCGTGGTGATCACTGCTGCACCTCCGGCTTGGCCTGCTGGTCGATTAGGTTGCTCGCTGCCCACTGGCGCATTCGAGACCATCGTTGCTCTGGGGTTTCGTTGTAGAACCAGGCCTCGTCGTTCATGTAGACAACCTCTTTTGCCAGCGGCTCGGCAATGTCCAGGCGAGCAGCGGCCCGATCAGCCTCGAAATCGTAGTCCGTTCCTCCATTTACACCCTGATCCAGGTCTGTCCCGCGCAGATGCGCAACTGCACCGAGCGCGCAGAAGCACCCATCCTGCTCAACTGTGTGGGCGATCAGCTTCTTCTCTGGCAGCGCATCCAACGCGGTGATTAGATCCCGCAGCAAAGTCTGCCCACGCTTTCCGCGAATCGCTGATGCCACTCGCCCGCGCCAGCGCCCGAAGGCCAAGATGTCTTCCATATCGTCGCTGTATCCGGAGCGGCTCACGCATCACCTCCCGCCGCTGCCGGCTGGGGTGCCACCTTGATCCGGATTCCGGCCTCAGCCAGGTGGTTTGCGCACCCTTCGCTGTCTGAGCCTGCCTCGGCATTGGGGAAAATTGCGTCCCGATGCGCCGCTAGGCGGTAAGTCTGTGAGCGGTGCCAGGCCCATAGGCACTCATCGCGCGACACCTGCTGATCGTTGATGTAGTAGATGATCACAGGCGGTCCTCGCTCGCCGCTGCCGGCTGTTCGGATGTGTAGCGGGGTAGCACCACCCTCCTCAGGAAATCACCGTAATCGCCATCGCCACGATGATAAAAATTGATCCAATGCTGGTATTTGTCCGCCATACCTTTTTCGGAATTCGCCGGCGCTGCCGGCTGGGGGTGGGTGGCGCGAGCAGCGGTAATTCCGTCCCCGCATGCCTGCTTGCCGAGCGCGTCACGAAGAGCCACGCGCGCCCTGTGAGCCAGATCGGGACCGGTAAGGTTGGTCCCCATCCACAGCAACCCGTAGGCCAGTTTGGCTGCCTCAACTATCGCCACATGTTGGCGCTCATCAACCGGCACAGCAGCGGACGGTGCCAACTGCTTCAGCATCTCGGCCCAATTGCGGATGGCGACCGGCGCGTGCCCCTGTGTGATCTCGCAACTGTCGGCTACTCCCGCGTAGTTGAGCATTGAGCCGATGATGTCCTGCAGACCCGCCGGCAAAGCAGCAGGCGCGGGCGGTGCGGTGTAGAGGGCGCGACAGCGGCCCTGATCGGTGGGCTCTTCGGCGAAGTAGTGCCCGAGGCCTGGTTCTTCCGGCCAGTCAATGAGCCAAGCCACCGGCTCCCCCACCGGCTTGCGGGCGGCGAGGGCTTCGGGCTTATACAACCCGCGCCACGGGTCGGTAACGTCGATAGGCGCATCCCCACCGCTCCCCGCATCGGGCGGCAACTGTCCGGAATTTCCGGATTGTTCGTTCATGGCTCAGCCCTCCACCTTTGACAGGCGCAGCGCCTGTTCGAGCACCAGAAACAGGCGGCGCATTTCGGCCGACTGCAGCGCGAAGCGCGCATCCAGTTCCGCGCGCATGCCGTCGCCCTCAACGTCGTCGAGCTGATCCAGCGCGCCGTCCAGAAACTTGAGCTTGCGGAGCACCAGATCTTCGCCAAGGACGAACGACAGGTTGTCGTCCAGCACCAGCGCCAGCTTGGTGACCTGCTTGCCGGCCTCCAGGTGCTTGTCGATCTCGTCGCCGCGCAGCTCCTGGTGCTGGCACTTCACGATGGCGCCGCCCTCGATCGGGTCGCGCAGCTCGGCCTCCTCGCCGATGCTCAGCGATTCCGGCAGCGGCTCGCCGGCGATCCATCCGGTGAGCACGGCGCGCGGCGCCACCTCGGCGTTGAGGGGCAGGGCCGGGAAGCTGCCTAGCATGCCGCGAATCTCGCTCACCACGCTTTCGCCCACCTTGCGGCTGGAGGTGTCGACGATGGCCAGGCCGTTCGCCAGGTCGAGGATCACATCGGTGCGCGAGTTGCGCACGAAGGCCTTGGGCAGCAGCTCGTGGATGATGTCGTCCTTCAGGCGCTTGCGCGCCTTGCCGCCCGGGCGCCGGCCTTCGTTCATGGCGATGTAGTCGCACTTCTGCTCGAGCGCGTCGTTGATGACGGCGCCGGGCAGCATCTTGTCCTGGCCGCCGACGGCCAGCCAGAGGAAGTCGCCAATTCGGTGTGACAGCTGCTCCTTCTCTTCGCGTCCGAAGGGAGAGACGAAGCCGCGGGAGGCCATCTCCAGTGCGCCGACCGGCTTGAGCGCGCACTGGGACAGCAGCTCCTCGACGGCAGACAGGTCGAGGGAGGTGGGGAAGCGGAACATGGTGAGGTTGCGAAAGAACATGTGGTGATCCTTGTCGGGCGATCAGAATTTGAGAGATAGCCGCCGGCCTTCTTGGCGGGTGCTGAATCGGCGCGGGCGAGTGGCCGCCGGGAGCCATGCGAAGCGCTGGACAAGCCGCTGTCGGAGTCGGTAGCTGTTGGCGTGACCTAGGTGGCCGTCGTAGCTGGCCAGGCGGGCGCGGATGTCGCGTAGATCCTGCGGTGTTGCTTTGATCGTGCGGCCCTTGATGTGCTTGCCTTCCCATTCCGCCATGGCCGTACGCACGTGGCCGACGACACGCTGCCGGGCGAGGGTGTGCGTTGGGTGGATTACGTAACCCAGGAAGTCCAGGCCGTCCGTGAGCCGGCGCAGACGGATATCGGCCTTGAGCCGAAGGCGAAGCGTCTGGTGCAGAAACTCTTCGATCTGCATCTGCCAGGCCTGGAGCTGTGCGCGGTCATGGTGGAACAGCACGAAGTCGTCGACGTACCGCAAATACCGCTTTGCCTTCAGGGTGCGCTTGACGAACTGATCCAGCGCATCTAGATAGACGTTCGCGAAGAACTGTGACGACAGGTTGCCGATGGGCAGGCCGTGCCCGACCGGAGCATTCTCCAGTCGCTTGTGCATCGGAACCTGCGCCCTCTCTGCATCGGTCGCCCGGTACTGCACGCCGGCATGCAGAGGCGTGCGACGTAGCAAGGCGTGCGTTGTACGCATGACCTGGCGATCGGCACCGGCACGCTCCAGCCGCTTGCGCAGCATTGCCCACAGCGTTGGGCGGTGAATGCTGTTGAAGAAGTTGGCGATGTCCAGCTGCAGATACCAGCCGCCACTCTGGCCGCTGCGCACCTGTCGGATGAAGTCCTGCGCGCGTTGAACGGCTGCGTGGCTACCACGGCCGGTGCGGTTGGCATAGCTGTCGTGGATAAAGCTCGGCTCGTAGATCGCCTCTAGCTGCGGCACGAGCCAGTGATGCACCACACGGTCTGCAAAGTCAGGCGCGTGGATCTCGCGCGCCTTCGGCCGTGTGGCGATGAAGCATGTGGACGGACGCGGCGACCATTCCCCGCTTGTAATCTGCCGGTGCAACTGCAGCAGCTTGCACATCCAGTCCGCATCGAAGCGGAGCTGGTTGTGGCTTGGCACTTTCTGACGGCGGGCAAGCTGCCAAGCCTGATACAGATCCTGCAACTGGACTCCATTCCCCTGAAACTCACCGGCGCGGCGAACCGCCAACGCGAACCCGTTGTTGTTGCGGTTGTTGTTGTTGTTGTTGACGTTGCCGTTGTTGAAATTGACGAACCACGCGGACGCCGAAGACCAGGCGGCCGCATCCCCATACACTTGCGACCAGGTCGCGCAGCCCGGATGTGGGTGGCGGGACTTCGTCATGGATTGGCCCCCGCAGAGGCGGCATGGGTACTCAGTTTCTGATCACGCTGCGCGAAGCCCTCACGGGCGCGCGCATTCTGGACCTTGGGGGTTTGTTGCTGGCGGTGCCAACCACCAGCTTGTGCGCCTAGCTGTTCCGCCAGGCGCGCCAGCATTTCGAACTGCCGGAAGCTGCTGCATGCATTGAGCAGCTTTGCAGTCTGCAGGTGCTGCTTGAGCTCATCGATATCCCACACCAACTGCCGCACCCACCGTGCCTGGTTCTCGCGGTCACGCCACGCACGATTCGCGTTGCGATAGACCGTCATCGCCTGCTTACGCAAATCGGTGCCGATCGCGTAACGGTGGTAGCGCACAAAGCGACGCACGCACTGCTCAATCTCAACGAGGAGGCGTTCGCAAGCTTTGATGATCGGCGGCGGCTGGAATCGGGAATTCATTATCTA
The DNA here is from genome assembly GCF_003992815.1 of Xanthomonas sp. DAR33341. Taxonomy (NCBI): domain Bacteria; kingdom Pseudomonadati; phylum Pseudomonadota; class Gammaproteobacteria; order Lysobacterales; family Lysobacteraceae; genus Xanthomonas; species Xanthomonas sp. DAR33341. Next base: position 114,585 of record NZ_QEYV01000025.1, read on the forward strand.
AGCCCAAAAATCAAATTACTGACCGGCGCGGCGAACCGCCAACGCGAACCCGCCGCTGTAGCGGTAGCCGTAGTAGTCGTTGACGTAGCCGTAGCTGAAACTGACGAACCACGCGGACGCCGAAGACCAGGCGGCCGGTGTGCTGGTCCAGTGCCAGCGCGACTTCACGCGCGGGAACGCATCGGTATCGATGGCTGGCTCGTGCTGGCAGTCATCCACCAGGCCCGCCAGTTCGGTGCGTGTGGGCAGGCGCCAATCGGAGAAGCCGAGCAGTCGCAATTCGCTGCAGCGCGCCTTGCATGCGTCCTGGTTAATGCCAGTGTCCGCTTCTTGGTGATCGCCGAGCGACTCCACGGACCACATCAGCCCGGTGGTGTTGTCGATAACGGCAACGTGGTCGGTTCGGCTGTCGCTGGCAGCAAGATGGGTGCCGTCGGCGAGCACTTTGGTGTAGCGCTGGCTCGCAGTTTCGAGTGGTGCAGCGAAGCTTTCGAGGGTTGCCAGTTGCGGCGACCTGGAGTGGACAGTGATCTCCGCGTCGGCGGTCTGGATGGTAATGAGGCTCATGCGTTGGTGACTCCTTTGGTGACGGCGTTGAGGGCGGCAAAGTGCCGGGGTAGTTCGGTGAGGTCTGGGCGCCGGCCGTTTCGCCAGGCGGTCTGGTAGTTGCGGCCGAACTGCTCGCGCAGCTGGTCGATCTCGCGGGCTTCGGGTGAGAGCTGGGCCCGGCGGAGCTGGCAGGCGCACTCGTAGCGCTGCAGGCGCGCGGCGTTGGTGATCTGGCGCTGCATGCCGGAGATGTCGTGCTGCAGGATGGCGTCGAGGCCGCGGCCGAGGATGGTGATCACGCTGCCTGCTCCTGCGGCTCCGCATCGAGGGTTGCGAACAGATCCGGCATGGACATCTCGCGCTCAGCCGCCTGCAGGTACTTCACCCCGTCCATGAAATAGGCGGTGGACAGCTCGACGGCGCGCCCCTCGCGACCTAGCTTCAGCGCCCGGTACGGCACGGTGAACAGGCCGCCGAATGGGTCGAACACCAGCTCGCCAGCGTTGCTGAAGCGCTGAATTAGCCTGTCGACGATGTCGAACTGCAGCGGGCAGATATGGTTTTCGAGGCCCCGCCGGGTCTGCTCGCCGTTGAGCGTCAGCATGCGGTTGACGTCGTGCCACACGTCCGGATCGTGGCTGCCCGGCGCAAGCGACATGAACGTGGACGGGAGCGCGCCACGCGCCTCCAGCTCCTCGCCGATACGCACGTGGGTCTCGTAGTCGTAGACCTCGCGCAGCGAGTACTCGGTAAACAGCTTTGCTAGCTTGTCCGGTCCCAGCTGCGTCAGCTCGTCGGCGGTTAGCTGCCGGCGTCCGCTCGAGCGCCAGAACGCATGCGCGTCCACCTGCCAGCGCGCCCGCGTGTAATCCGCCTTCTGCTTGCGCACCGGCTCGTCGGCATAGCCGCGGCTGCGATCGGTCTGCGGCTTGTGCAGCAGCACGATGTATTCCGGCGACCCGACGCCCATTTTCGTGCCGTCCTTGCACTGCTCCGACCAGCCCAGGCGATAGGTCTGATTGTTCTCGCGCACCACGTCGGTCACGACCGTGATGAGGCCCATGTAGTCGAAGCCATGCGATCGGTAGTGGAAGATCGCCTCAGCATGGAAGGGGCTGACGGTCGGCACGCCGGCACCGGTCACCGCGCCGAACTGGATACGGTCTTTCACGTGGATGGCGGCGATGCGACCAGGCTTGAGGATCCGCAGCAGCTGCGTGCTGAGGTGGTCCATCTGCGCCCAGAAGTGCGCGTTGTCGTCGGTGTGCCCGAAATCGTTGTAGCTCGGGCTGTACTCGTAGTGGTTGGCGAACGGAATCGAGGTCACGATCAGGTCGACGCTGTCGTCGGCCATGCCGCGCGTTTCCATCACGCAGTCGTTGTTCGCAACCGTCCAGCCGGTACCGCTGGCCTCGATACGCTCCACGCCGATCGAGCGCTGCAGCACCTGCGCCATCGCGGCCTTGCTTAAGCCGTATTCCCTGATGATCTCGCTCATTTTCTCTACCATCTCCTCGTGGCGCGTCCACTTCGCCTGCAGGCTGGCCAGCACCTCGCGCTCGCTCTCGGCGTAGACGATCCACACCTCCACCGGGTGCGCCTGCTGGTACCGCTGGATGCGGTGAATGGACTGGATGAAGTCGTTGAACTTGAAGCCGATGCCGGCATAGACCGACAGGTGGCAATGCCGCTGGAAGTTGCAGCCGCTGCCGGCGATGACTGGCTTCGCCGATAGGATCGGAATCACGCCTTCGCTGAAGTCGATGACCGCCTGTTCCCGCTCGTCGAGTTCCTGATCGCCATAGATGCTTACCGCTGACGGGATGGCCGCCTGCAGCGCATGCCGCTCGGCTTCCAGGTCGTGCCAGATCAGCCAGTGATCATTGGGTCGCGCGGCGATGACCTGCTGCACCGCCTGCACGCGCGCGGCCAGCGTGTCGCGCTTTTCCTTCGCGGCATCCTTCAGGCCCATCGCGGCATCTCGGAACAGCTTGCCCTGGCCGTCTCGCTCGGCACCGGCGCTGGCGTGGTCCACCGGCACCTCAACGTAGTGCACGGTCAGTTCCGGCAGGTCATAGCCCTCATCGCTGTATCCCAGGTCCGATGGCTTCTGCAGGAACAGCCCCCAGCTCGCGACCCATAGCCAGAACTCCCGCTCCTTGTGCGGGTACAGCGTCAGGTTGTTGGCCTGAGTGCTGTCGCGCTTGAACCAGCGGGTAAGGGCCTGGCCGGTGTCCATCACGCCCAGGAAGCCGGCGTAATGGATCAGCTCTTTGTACCGGTTCGGGCTGGGCGTAGCAGTCGCGACGAACCGGTATCGGACGTCATCGAACAGCGTCAGGAACTGCTGGTAGGTCTTCGATCCGAAGCTGCGCAGCACCGACGCCTCGTCCAGGCTCGCGGCGGTGAAGAGGTTGGGATCGATCTTGCCGTCTCGCACGCTCTCGTAATTGGTCAGGTGGATGCCGTCGAAGGCAGGATCCACCTCGGCGCTTGTGCGCACGAAGCGCGTCTCCAGGCCCAGCTTGCTGGCGTCGCGGCGGAACTCCTGCCGCACGCCAAGCGGCACCACAATGCCAACCGCGCCGCCGGCATGCGCGCGCGCCAGTCGCATGATCTCCAGTTGCTGCATGCTCTTGCCGAGGCCGAAACGCTGGAAGAGGGCGCGGCGCCCACCGGAGCATGCCCATACGACGCTATCGCGCTGGTGCGGCTTGAGGATCGGGTGCACGTCGTCTGGCGATACCTCAAAGCCCAGCGACGGCGCGACGCGCACCTTGCGCTCGAGGAAGTCGCGGTAGGGGTCAGTCATGCCGCGAGCTCCTGCTGGCCCCAGGTGTGCGCCCGATGGATGCTTTCGCCGATCCAGTGGATCACCGGGACAGCGAAGCTGTTGCCCAGCATCTTGTAGCGCGGGCCATCGGCCATCGGCTTGCCGGCGGCGTTTGGCACCAGCGTCCAGTCGTCCTCAGCGCCCTGCAGGCGTTCGCACTCGCGCGGGGTGAGCCTTCGGACCTGCATGCCAGTTAAGACATGCGGCTTGTCTCCCCCGCCCTGAGAGGCGCGCAGGCAATTCTGCACCTCGTCACCTAACTCTGCGGTCCCACCACCCTCGCGACCACGTAGCGATACCGCGATGGCAACCTGTCCACCAGCATTGGCATGGCTGCCGGCATGCCCCATGGCGCGCAGCGTCGGCGAAACATCGTCTGAGACGCTGCGCGCTGGGTCGCTATCTTTGCAGCCGAATGCCGTGACCGGAATCAGTGGCGTGCCTCTCCCGGTGCCGTCTTCGCTGGCATCAAAGCCTTCGGAGCGAAGCGTATGCGCCACCTCCTGCACGAGGAACGTCTCGCTTTCGAAGTCGAGCCGACCGCTGGCGCTGGCGCAAGCATTCAAGCACGTACCAATGTCGATAGGTCCAGACGTGTTGTTGCCGCCGAATGCAATCAGCTGGCCGCGCTCTGGGTCGTTGACGCCACCACGGCGGCCAGCGCTTGCCGTAAGGCTTCCGGCAACGCTTTGCCGCGCTTCCCGGCTCGGCGCAGAATCCCCTCGCAAGCTGTCGCGCTCAAGAAGTACTGGTGGCCGACCGGCCCAGTCTCCAGTATCGAGGACAGCGAACACGCGACGGCGCCGCTGCGCCACTCCGAACCACTGCGCATCAAGCACGGACCACTCGACGAGGCCGTTGTCGCCCAGCGCCACGCCTTCGTCGCTCCAGCCGTCGGCGGGGACAGCGAGCTCGGATCCTGCCAGCGCGCCAACCACGACAGCAAAGTCTCGGCCCTTGTTGCTGCTGAAGGCACCGGGGACGTTCTCCCAGACGAGCCAACGTGCGCCGCAAAGATGTCGAGCTGCATTGAAGATCCTGAGTTGATGGTGGAACAGGCCGGACCGGGCGCCGCCCAAGCCCGCACGCTTGCCGGCCACTGAAAGGTCCTGGCATGGGCTGCCGCCGATCACGACATCCAGTGGACCCAACGCGCGGATCTGTTCGTCGGTGATGTCGGTGACGCTGCCCAAGTTGGGAACGTGCGGCAGGCGGTGGCGCAGCAGTGCGCACGCAGCCGGATCAATCTCGGCGACACCCTTGCAGCGCCAGCCGAGCGGCGACCACGCGAGGTGCGCGGCCTCCATTCCCGAAAAGAGCGACAGGTAGTTCATCCGCCCCGAGCCTCCCGCTGGGCTTCGTCGCGCAGATCCTGCAGGGCGGGCACGTGTGTCAGCCGCACAAGCTCGTCGGACTTGCCTGCCTCGCGAGCGCGCGACAGTGCCCAATCCAGGGCGGCAAGCTTGTCGGTCGGGTGAATACTCATCGGGAGATCAACCTGGTGGTATAGGGAACGATGGTTTCGGCGCGGCGCGCGACGGCGCGCTCCTGGTTCGCGGTGCCTTGCCAGATGCGCCACGGGTGCGCGCCGGGCTTCTTGGCGCGGGCCAGCGCCGCGCGCTGTTCGGGTGTCTGCGTGGTGCTCATGCGTGCGCGCGCTGTACGTAGGGCGCCAGCGGCGGCGCGATGGGCGGCAGGTTGCGGGGCAGGTCTTCGACGGACGGCACCGGCGCGACGGCATCGGCGATCGCTTCGTACCAGGACTTGAGCTCGCGCCAGCTGCTTTCCGGCAGGTCGATGAAGGCGCCGCGCACGTAGATGTAGTGCCCTTTGGCGTCGGGTTCGGGCGCAACAAAGTTGATGCCTTCCCGCAGGCTGACCAGGATCGAGACCGCCGGCACGCCGCGCACAAGGGACTGCAGCAACCAGCTGTTGTTGGTGCCGTCCCAACTGATTTCTACGTCGTAGTGGAAGCCCGTGACCACGTGTCGATAGAACAGGCGGCTCATGCGGCAACCTCCACTGCGACTGCAGTCTCTTCGAACCAGGTTTTCAGCTGGTTCCAGGAGTTCTCGGAGAGTTCGAAGCAGGTGCTTTCCAGCCAGATGCAGTGCTGGCTATTGGATTCCGTCGGGCCGCAAAAGCGTGGGCATTTCCCATCGGATCCAATGGTCGCTACCAGTTGAATGAACTGCGCTTTCGCATTGTTTTTGTACAGCTCGATCATCCAATTCGAGCGATCAGGTTGCTTCGACAGCACAAGCTCAAGCCCGTAGCAAGGAACACTATGGCGATACAGATTGCGGCTCATTTGGCACCACCGGCGGCGCGCAGCGCCTCATCGAACTGGTCGAGCGCCACGCGGATGGGGTGGCGGACGTGCACGGTGTCGGGGCTGCCGACGTTGGCGATCGCGATGGCGTGCTCAAGGTGGGCGGAAAGCTGGCGGCCTTTATCGAACAGGTCGGCCACCGCTGCGTGTGCCGCCATCTGGGCGATGCTGGCCTGGCCGGCGTCCGCCTCGCGCTGGCCTGCCTGGACCAGCACCGACAGCACATCAACGCAGGCGCTCACGGCTGCACCTCGACGAATGCGAGGCCCTGCATCACGCACTGCGCTGCCACGGGCAGGGAGTTGGTGAGCGACGAAGGCGCGTCGATCGGGAACACTGCATTGGCGCGGGCGCAGGTGTCGGGCAGGGCGTAATCGCCTGAGTCCACCGCGTCCACGGCATCGAGCGCGTCCTGCCAGCGGCGGGCGCTGAACTCGTCGCGGGTCAGAACGGTGGCGACACCCTCGGCGCAGTCCGGCACGCGGCCGGCGGTGGCGAAACCGTTGAGCGCGGCGCGGGCGATGCCGGCGCGCAGCCCCCAATCGTCGACGGTGGCCAGCTCATAGACCGCCAGCGCAGCGCAGAAGCGCGGCGAGGTGATCGACAGCTGTTCGGGGATGCCCTCACCGGCAGCGGTGGTGGGCTCTGCGGCGGGCTGGCCGGTGACGGCGCAGCCTGCGGCCAGTGCGGCGGCGAGGGCCAGGCAGGTGAGGCGAGCGGTGACGGCGCTCATGCGGAAGGCTCCAGATCAACATTCGCCTTCAGCAGTTGTGGTTCATCGACGGCGACGCGCTCGTCGAACCACTGAAAAATGACCGTCACCGAGTCGCGGGCATGCTCACCGAGCACCTTGCTCGTGCAGCGACGCTGCCATCGCTGGCCGTCTCCCTTGATTAGGGTCAGGGTCGAGTCGGCTTTCCACTCATGCTGTGTTGCCGGCAAGCTGATGCGGTCGAACTCTTCCCGCGTTGCCGGGGATGCGTACACCAGCGTGGGGGCGGGCACCGCGCAGAAGGAGGTGGACATCTGAGTCTCCGTGCCCCGCGGCGGAATGCCGTGTTACTGGGGCGACGGAGTAAGATTAGTGGCGCTAATTATCGATGTCAATAGGGGCGCTAATATTTCCTGGGTGCTTTTTTATCAGCTCTGTTCGTCCATGTGATTGTTACAATGTCGTTAGCTGGAGGGATGCGGCCCCATGCCGCAATGGATGCAACTGGAACAGGGGAATGGAATGAAGAAGCTACTCGCCGCTGCGATCGTGATCGTGGCGCTCTCTGGCTGCGCGGCCAACCCGCCGCTCAACTTCTCAGTGCCTGGCGTGGGCGTGAGCAGCAAGAAGCTTGATGCTGAGCTGAAGTCGCTGACCGTAACGCTGGCGCGCCCGGACGAAGCGAAGGGTAAGGTGCCACCGGAAGCGCAGCACGAAGTCCCGCAAATGTGGCAGAACGCGCTGACGGAAGCGCTTAATCGGATGGCGATCTTTCGCGACGATGCGCCGCGCAAGCTGAGCTTGTCGGTCAAGATCCTGGCGATCGATATCCCGTCTTTCGGCGCATCAATGACCACCAAGACCATCGCGCGGTACGAGCTGATTGATCGTTCGAACGGCAGCATCGTCTATACCCAGGACGTGAGTGCTTCGGGCACGGTGCCAGCGACCTATGCGTTCGCCGGCGTCATCCGTGCACGTGAGTCCGTCAGCCGCTCCGCACAAAACAACATCGCGCAGTTCCTGCAGGCGTTGGAAACGGTAGACGTCAGCAAGCCGATGTTCCCGAGCAGCCAGGCGAAGCCGTGAAGCGGCTCCTTGTCGTGACGATGCTCGCGGCCGCAGTAGCTGGGTGCGCACCTAACGTGCGCACCGACAGCTACTCGGTAGGATCGGTTGGCCAGGTCAACCGGACCGTGGCCGGCACGGTCATCAGTGCGCGCGCTGTTTCGATCGATGGTACCCAGGGGGGCGGCGCAGCTGCGGGCGCGGCCGCTGGTGGCATTGCCGGCTCATCGGTGGGCGGCAGTGGCCGTGCCAACGCAGTCGGGGCGGTTGGGGGGCTGGTCGCCGGCGCCATTGTCGGTGCGGCTGCCGAGCGCTCGGCATCCCGAGCAGATGGTATGGAGTACGTGGTGCAAACAGAGAACGGCTCGCTAATGACCGTAGTGCAGGGCGCAACACCAGCCTTTGCAGCCGGCGCCCGCGTGCTCGTTCTGTACGGCTCGCCATCCAGGCTGATCGCGGATCCCCGCAACTGATCGGCGGCGCCAACCCCACAAAGCAAAAACCCCGCCGGAGCGGGGTTCCTTATGATTGCAAAGCGCCTTCAGGCTGCTTGACGTTGCGGCTCGCTCAATATTGCGCTCATGTAGTCATGGAGCTTGCCGAACTCAGCGTTCACCTCGCGCGCCATAGCAATGAGCTCGTCCAGGCTCTTAGGCGAGCCCAAGTCCTTCTGATTCATCATGGTGGGTTCGGTGTTCATCACGGTTCTCTTCTCTTCCTGGGTGTCTTAGGTGGGTGCTAGGTAGGAGCTGGGAATGGGCCTAGGTGCTACTTGCTCTGCTGTGTCAGCTTTGTGATTACGTCGTCGTACTCAGCTTGATTCTTGTACTTCAGCGCGATATGCACACGTCTAATCAAGTGGATGCTTTGCTGACAATTTGCAAGCTTGACCTCATGTTCGTGGTCTACAACACCCATCGCGCCGTCCAAGATTGAGTTCAGGAGTCCATCGATCTTGGTGATGCTTGCAACGATTTGCTCGATGCTAGGATCGGCCCATTCAGCAAAGTGCTGAAAACCAAATTTTGAGCCTGCGATTACATCTTCGATGTGGCGAATAGTGTTGAGCCACATCTGCCCAACTTCGGCTTCGAGAGCTTCGTTGCGCTTAACAGTCGCCTGACCAATCTGAGTTACTGCACTCATCCATGTTCCCTGTTGCACTGACAAGTGCTCTTATCCAACGCCGATAAGTGTAACCAAAGTTTACAACTTTTCCCACTTTTAGCCTTGCTTTTTTGGCCGGTCCGTGCAGTGTTTCGCCGTTTTAGATGGAAACGGTATATCGAACAACGAGTTAGAGATGAATGGTAAGACTCTCAACTGCGCTCGAAATCCCTCCATTCAACCAACATCGGCCGCCAATGGCTGAGCTTTAGACCGTGCTCAATCGCGCCAGCCGCCCACCCAGTGAACCCGGCCAATGATGGTGATCGGGTGCTTATTTGAGACCATGGGCTTGGGCTTGCGCCACTGGTGGTCGCCGGCGGGGTTGTCGCTCTGGAAGTAGACGCCGGCCTCGAGCACGAGGGCGCGTTTGACGTAGTACTCGGGGTTGGCCATGCCGTCGAGCTGGATGACGTAGAGGCTGCCGTCGACAGGGCGGGTGTCCGTGGTGTCGAACAGGATCGCGTCGCCGTCCTGGATGGTCGGCTCCATGCTGTCACCCTTGCCGTAGTAGACGGCCAGGTCGCGCCCGAGCAGGCCGCGGCGGCGGAGGCTGGTTTTCTTGAACTTGAGGCTGTGGGTCTCGGCGTACTCCTGCGCCTCGGCGCCAGCGCCCAGGCCTACCGCCTGGGACCAGCCCGTCACGTCTGCATAATCCGAATCTTCCACCGAGCTTGCGCCAGGCAGACTCTGCTCCGGTAGATCCGTCCTGATATCGGAGGCGGGGATTCCCAGGGCGCGACAGAACGCGAAAAGCGTCCTGTAATTCATTGGGATCTTGCCGTTGAGGTATTGACTCACGGCGCCTTGGGTGATGCCCAGCTCTTCGGCAATCTTGTCTTGTGTGATCCCACGCCCGCGAGCGTGTGCAGACCAAGCGCTCTTGAGGCGCTCGGCGGCCTTTACGTCGGCGGCAGTGGGCTTTGCACGTCTGTTGGATTCCATATTAGCAACGCTAATCGCAAGCATGGCTGAGTTCCATGAGCGCCACTATTGACATAGAGATTAGGGGCGCTAATATTGGTGCATGGACATCGCCACCTATCGCCGAGAATCTGGACTGTCGCAGACAGCCTTCGCAACTTGCCTGACCTTGGCCGGCTCGCCCGCCACCCAGGGTCTGGTGTCCCAGTGGGAAAGTGGAATCGTCAAGGTTCCTGCCGAGCGCTGCGCGCTCATCGAGGTCGTTTCCCACGGCCGTATCACGCGATCGGATCTGCGTCCTGACGTTTTTGGCGCGCCAACGCCTCTCCCTGGTCCAGTGACCAAGCGCGCGCTGCGCGAAAAGCTCGGCCTCGCGAACGACGCCGGCCTGGCGGTGGTGCTGAAGCTGCCGCGCGAACAGGTGGAAGCGTGGGGCGACGACGAGCAGCTGCCTGCGCTGCCCTCTGTACTGGCCTTGCTGGCTCCGCCCGCCGTCGAGGTGCGCAAAGCGCCGGCTGACTGCGACGCCGACCGCATCGTGCCGGTCGAGGTGGCCTGACATGGCGCGCTTCACGGAAGACGAGCTAAGGGCAGCAATAAAGAATCCCGCTCTCGTGACGTTTGCATACGAGAGCGGTGTCTGCACCGGCATGAAGGTGTTGGGCGCTACTTCATTCCGGGCAGACCGCGCTCGAGTGGTGGCTGCAGGCCAGAGTCCTTCTGCAGCTGCAGCCGAGCGTTGTTCAAAAAACCCACGATTTCGCGACAAACGCGCAAGTGCTCGTCTCTCGTTGCGTCCGATAGCGGTGATTGCAGCATGTCTGCTGCTGAGCGCTCTGCTGCGTCGTCGAGGTGCCGCATGAGCACTTCGGTCGGGTTCTCTCTGTCGAGTGCGAACTGCTGGACCACTTGGTGCAGGCCATTCAAGCGGCCCATCAGGATGTCGACCATCTCGCGCAGGTCCTTGAGTTCCGCGCGTAGCGCTTGCGTTTCGTCCATGTCGCCCTCCTTGCGGGCAGTCGTTGGGGCCGTGGGGGCACCAGCGTACCGCGCTGAGGGCGACGCCTTCTTGATGCGGCCCGGCTGAGGCCGGCGCAGTTCCCGTGCAGTTGTTCTCCATGGCCGTGATGTTGCCGGCCGCCGTCACTCGAAACCACGTTCAGGTCGAAACCCGATGAACATCACCGACGCCGCATACCACACCGTTCACGCATACCCAGGCGGCAGCGTGGCGCTTGCCACACGCCTGATCACCACGAAGGACGACGGCCGCGAGCGCGCCATGTCCGATGCGGTGCTGCGCAGCAAGGTCAATCCGAACACGACGACGCACCACCTGACGCTGGCCGAGGCCAGCCAGATCATGGGCGTGACCGGAGACGACCGCATCCTGCATGCGCTGGCAGCGGAGCACGGCTATACGCTCACCCGCACCGGCGCGCCAACCAGCGGCACGATGCTCACCGCGCTGCTGTCCGCTTCTTCGGCAAAGGGGAAGTTGTCGCAGATCATCAGCGAGGCGATCGACGACGGGCGCATCACTCAGAACGAGGCCGCTGAGATCGCGGTGGCATGCACCGATGCACAGGCACAGCTCGCGCAGGTCGCCCAGCATGCGCGTGCCGCTGCAGAAGCCGGGGTGCAGTGATGTCGTACGGAGCCAAGCATCCGCTGGTGCTGAAGTCGCTGCAGGCGACTCCGGCAGAACTGAAGGGTAAAGAGCTGACGTCGGTCGAGTTCGCGTGTTCGATGGCTGACTGCACGCGCTGCGTTCGCGAGTCCGTGAGTGGTCAGTTCGCTTCGACAGTGGGCTTCTTCAAGCGCGACCAGCTGGCTCTCCGCATCAAGCAGTTGGACAAACGCATTGCTTACTGGGAAGCCCGTGCCGAAGAGCTGGAGCGCGAAGCAGCGCAGGGTGGTGGTCATGAAGGTTGAAGACCAAGCGCTGCTCCTCGCTGCTGAGGGCTGCAGCCGGGCCGAGATTGTGGCCGCGACAGGCATCACCAGAAACCGCGCGAAGAAACTCAAGCAGCAGAGCGCCGCCGACGCGGCAGACCAGCTGCAGAAGCAGATCGCCTCTGCATTTCGGGCTTGGCCGGCGGCTGTTTCTCCCGAGCGAGTGATCAGCCTATGAGCGCCAAGGTCACCGGGATGGTGTTTGAACGATATGCCAATGGTGGCGGCGAAATGCTGCTCGCCCTTGCGCTTGCCGATCATGCTCACGACGACGGCACGCACATCTATCCATCGATCGCACTTCTTGCAGCGAAGACGCGGCAGTCAGAGCGCTCCGTTCAATACCAGCTGCGCCGCATGGAGGCTGCGGGTTGGCTGATCCTCATAAACGACGGGCTCGGCGGTCGAGGCAACGGATTCAAAGAAGGCGGCAAAACGCGCCAGTACCGCATCAATCCCGAATGGATGAAGGGTGCAGATATTGCACCCTTCCAAGAGGGGCAATGTTCCACGGAAAAGGGTGCAAATTCTGCACCCTTGAAGGGTGCAAATCGCGGCGCCAAAGGGTGCAAAACAGCATCGGAAAGGGTGCAAAAAGACGTCGGAAAGGGTGCAAAGCTTTTGCACCCGAACCAAGAGCAACCAAAAGCAACCAACAGCAATAACCACACACCACACATCGCGGAAGCTGCCACTGGCGCTGCGCAGGGTGTGTGTGGAACACCGGCAGGTTTCATCGCAGCAGCGTTGAACCGCGCCGCCCTGGCGCTGAACCGCCCCGGCCTGCGCATCACCAGCCACAACCCCGACCTGATCGCCGCGGCAGGCGAGGGCGTTACCGCCCAGCACCTGCTCGAGCTGTCCGACGTCTACCCGGACAAGCCAGCCGGCTACCTGATCGTCGCGGCTCGCCGTCAGCGCGCCGCCGGCGCCAACACCATCGCCTCCGGAGCATCTACCCATGCAATCCCTCGCGAAAGCGCTGCCGAGCGCACCCAACGCTTTGCCCGTGAAGCCATCCAGCGCCAAGCAGCCGGCCACGCCGGCGCCGATTTCGATCACGTCGATCGCCACGGTGTGGACGCGCATGGCTGAGATCTACGGGACGCGCTGGACCAGCGGCTTCGGCGCGGACCCGTCCACCGGCGCGGGCAGCACCTGGGCGAAGGGCTTGGCGGGCGTCACGGCGCAGCAGCTTGGCGCAGGCCTGACGGCCTGCATCGCCGCGGCGGACCCGTGGCCGCCCACGCTGCCGGAGTTCCGCGCGCGCTGCCTCGGCGTGCCGAGCCTGGCACGGGTGGCCAACGAGCTGCGCGGCGGCGGCGACCGCAGCGGCTTCACGGTGCTCGTCGGCATGAAGTTGGACGGCTATCGCTACCGCGGCGCCAGCGCCAGCGATGCCGATCGCATGGTGCGCGAAGCGTACGAACTGGCGCGCGACCACGTCATGCGCGGCGGCGAAGTGCCGGAGCCTGCTGCCACCGCACTGCCGCCGCCGGCGAAGGTGCCGGAAGTTGCAGACCGTGATGCCGCGCGCGCTGCGCTGGCGCGGGCGGCTGCAGAGCTGGGCGACGCCACGGCGGTGACGGCATGAAGAACTATCCGACCCGCGTGCGCGAATGGCTGAAGGCCAACCCCGGCGCACACACACCGCAGGTGATCTTGGACGGCATGGGAATTGAGGCAGGCGCGAAGGCACGGCGGCCGTACTACAGCGCCATGAAGGACAGCAGCGAGGGCGGCTACCTGAAGCGCTGCGGCACTGGCCGCCGCACGGCCTACGAATTCCTGTGTGACCCGCCGCCGCGCGCAGTAGGAACCAGTCAGCAACGGATCGAGAAGCACCGCGCTTACATGCGCCAGCGCCACGTCAACAACGGCGGACGGACGCTTGCCGAACGGCGGGAAGACGAGGCGCTGCGCAAGGCAGCACGTGCCGAACGGCTATTGCGAGAACAGGCCGAGCGCCGCGCTCTTCGCCAAGTGCAGCGCGACCTCACGGAGCGGGCACGCCCGGCGCGTAAGCCGCAGCCGAAGCGATTGCCCAACGGACACACCGTAATTGCCGTGCGCGCCTCAGTGGCTCGCCGCGCCGCTGCGGCGGCCGCATGCGCGCCGGCTCAGAGCGTCGCCGACTGGATCCGCGCAGGCGGGCAGGTGATGCGCCTGCCGGGGGTTGAGCAGTACATCCCTGATCGGTGCCGCGCTTGATCACTCTGACGCTCCCGTGGCCGAGCAAGGACCTGTCGCCGAACGCGCGCGTGCATTGGCGGGTCAAGGCCAAGGCTACGAAGGCGCACCGCACCCACGCTGTCCTGGCCGCGTTCGAAGCCGGCTGGAAGGGTATGCAGCTGCCGGAGGGCCGGCTGCACCTGTGGATCGACTTCTACCCGCCGACGAAGCAGATGCCAGACGACGACAACATGCTCGGCCGCTGCAAGGCATACCGCGACGGCTTGGCCCACGTGCTGGGCATCGACGACCAGCGATTCATTTCCCGCCCGCTGGTGCGCGCTGAGCCGCGCAAAGGCGGCGAGGTGGTTTTCATCATCACCGGCGCGAGCCAGGACGTACACCCATGAGCCAACTCACAATCGCCGGCGACGCGCCGGCGGTCACCAGCCGAGAAATTGCTGAACTGGTCGAATCGCGTCACGACAACGTGCGTGTGGCCATCGAGCGGCTCGCCGAGCGCGGCGTGATCGCTTTACCTGCGGCGCAGGAAAAGCCCACCGGTGGGCGCCCGAGCATCGCTTACGTCTTCGCCGGCGAGCAGGGCAAGCGCGACAGCATCGTGGTCGTCGCGCAGCTGTCGCCGGAGTTCACCGCGCGCTTGGTCGACCGCTGGCAGGAGCTGGAACGCCGCATCGCCGCGCCGGCCGACCCGCTTGCGCTGCTTTCTGATCCGGCTGCGCTGCGCGGGCTGCTGGCCAGCTATGCGGGCCGCGTTGAGGAGCTGACCCCCAAGGCCGACGCCCTGGACCGGATCGCCATTGCCGATGGCTCGCTCAACCTGCGCGAGGCGGCCAAGACCATGCAGATGCCGGAACGCAAGTTCCTTGCGCTGCTCGAGCAGAAGCGCTGGATCTACCGCCATCCGCTGGCCTCGACATGGCTGGCCTACGCCGGCCGCCTGCACAGCGGCTGCCTGGAACACAAGGTCACGACTGGCCAGAAGCCGGACGGCACCGAGTGGATCAACACGCAGGTGCGCGTCACCGCCAAGGGGCTCGCCAATCTGGCCAAGGCGCTGAGCGTGTCGGCCGCACTTTCCACCGTTACGCACCACTGAGGCCCCGATGAGCGAAGACCTGATTCCCGACCAGCCCGCGCCGCAGCCGCGCCGAATGAAGCAGCCGACCAAGGACGTGCTGCGCGCCAACCTGCGCAGCAACGCGCAACAGCTGATCGACCTGCGCGCCGAACATCAGCAGTTCCGTGCGAGCTGGTGCTGGCCGCTCTACGTCTGGACGCAGCGGCTGCGCACCGCGCTCGGCCGAACCGGCAAAGGCCAGGCATGACCGCGCTGGTCAAGCGCTCGGCCTGGGCGCGGAACCAAGCCAGCCAGATACGTGCGCGGCTCGAAGGCATCCACAGCAAACCCGCCATTGGCGAGCGCGAGCGTAAAAGCAAATGCGCCGCGATCCAGGCCAACGAGTACCAGGCTCGCAAGTTCGAACGCATCGCGGCAGCAGCAGAGAAGAGGGGAAATTGATGGACACGAACACCAACGCAGCCGACCCGCGCGCCGCGCGCCACGAGTTCCAGTCGCTGGACGACGCAACGCACTGGCTGCTGCTGCAGGGCGCCTCGTGGGCAAACGTGCGCGTTGACGGGCAGATGTGGTGTCTGGGCCGGGACGGCAGCGCAGAGCCGGTCCAGGGGAGGGCCTGACCATGGCCGAATTCGACAGTTTCACCGAGGCGACGCGCTCCGACCTGGAATGGTGGGGCTACGAATTCGCGCTGCACCGGGACATGGATTATCTGGGGATGGCCAGCAAGAACATGCTGCAGGTGTTGATCGAGCACCGCGGCGAAATGCCGCCGCCGAATGTGGGCTTCAAGCCGATGGAGGTGGACGCCCGCGCCCAGCGCGTGGAGGACGTGATCGGCGGCATCGCCCGGCAGGACGTGGTCATGGCCTGCGTGCTGCGCGGCTACTACTGCGGACGCGGTCGCAAGAACTTCGAGCGCATGGAGACGGCGAACAACCTGATCGCCAACGCCGGGCACGCGCCGCTGCGCCAGGGCGCCTACCTGACCCTGCGCGCGGCCGGGTTCGAGCTGGTCGGCCGGCGCCTGCGCCCGAACGCGGTGCGCCCGATGCTGCAGGTGGTCGCATGACGAACTTCGCCGACGTGGGGGCATGGCTGCACGGCGCAGACATGGGGGAGCTGATTCAGGCCAAAGAGGCGCTGGACAGAGCTCTCCAGGTAAAGAAAGACGAGGACCGGATCCCGGCGCTTCGTGTCGAGGCTTGCGGCCTGATCGTCGCCTATTTCCGCCATGGTGAGGAAGCGAAAGCGCTGGAGTATCTGCTCCAGCACCACGAGGAGATCGCCGGCGAAGCGATATGCATCCGCCCGGTGCGGCTCCTGCAGTCGGAGGCAGAGGCGGATCTAGCCCTGAGGTGGTGGTGATGCGCCACAGCACCGGCACGCCGACAGCCGAGGAGGTGGTGCGGTTCGAGCTGTCGAAGGAAGGGCCGTGCATGGCGTGCGTGGTCCGCATGGCGGCCGGCCTGCTGCCGCAGCAGCTGGTGGTTGTGGGCTGCGACTACAACCACTGCAAGAGCGGCAACCGCCGGCGCGGGCACCTGTTCGGCTACGCGCTGTGCGTGTGGCACCACCGTGCGCACCCGATGCCCAGGCAGACGACCAGCAGCACCCGCGATCGCTACGGCCCATCGCTGATGGACGGGAGCGCGCTGTTCCACGAGACCTACGGCAGCGACGACGAGCTGATCGCGCTGCAGACCGATTGGATTGAACGACAACTGGTGATGGCATGAACGAGATCGAGAAGCGGGCGCTTGCCGTGCAGGCGGCAATGAATCACAAGGTCGGCGGTACCACGCCCGCCAAGTATCTGCAGCTAAATGAGGCTCAGTGGGAGGAGGTGGTAGACGCCATCATCGCCGCGCTTTCGGCCGCGCCGCAGGGGTTGCCGGCCAGCTTGGAACAGGCGGCCCGAGACGCGCTCCCATTTGTCGCATACGCCTATTCGAAAGGCGTGGCTGGGGCCGAGGAGGCTGGGCGAGCTATTGAAACAGCCCTGGGCGACATGCCGGAGCAGCAGAGCGAAGGTGCTTACCACCAGGCTCTGCAGCAGATCGGCTATGCGCTCGGCCTGCCGGCGGGGAGTGACCTGACGACCCAGTGCATCCCGGCGATTGAGGCCATGCGCCGCGACGTTGAGCGGTTGGACTCTCGGTCCTTCATCCTCACGCATCGCCCCGACGAGTGGGGCAACACGCGCACGCACCACAATGGTGTCGACATGCGCTCTGCTATCGACGAAGCCATGGAGTACGCGGCAAAGTTGGGTCCGTGTGCGGGTTCCGATCAGGTCTGGGTCCTCAATTCTAGGCTGGGCAAGACGCTGGACGACGCCGTCCAACGCTACGACCAGATGCCGGAGTGGATGAAAAATATTGTCGCCAAGCCGGAATCCCAGGCATGAAGCGCGCGCTGAAACGGTGGTGGGTGTACCTGGCGGCGGTGCCGCTGGCTGACGGCAAGAGCGCGTTTCGCCTTGGACGGTCGGTGGACCTGGCCGCAACCCTGAAGCAGGTGCAGGAAGCAAGCCCGGCGCGCATCGCGAAGGTCTGGACCATGCCCACCTGCAGCGAACGTGCGGCGCACGCTGCTGTTGCCGGCATGGCGTCCGCTCTCGGCGAGTACTGGCAGCACGGATCGTGGCTGCACATGCGCACGGATCAGGATGCCGACAAGGGCGCAATGCGCAGCGCGATGGAGGCTGCTGGCGCGCACGCGGACTGGCCTGACGGAGCCGGCGGGAAGTGCTGGCGTGAGTTTCGATTGGACGGATGAAAAAAGATGCTTGACACCCAGGGGTAAATAAGTAAATTGAGCGCATTGGTGACAGAAGCCTCCGAAGCGAAAGCTCTCGGGGGCTTCGTCGTTTCAGGGTTCGAGTCGGTAGTCACAGTGGGTGCGAATCCAGGCAACCGGCCAGCCGTGAGGCTTCCCGCTGGAGTCGCATAGAAGGGGCGTTACGTGACGGAAGCGCCTCAGCGACGCACCTGCTGTGCCGGCTCAACTTCATTGGCCCAGTTGCAGCATCACTCCGGCAATCAATGCCTTGGCCCCATAAGCCACTGAGACGGTTACGGAGATTTGGATCGGTAGCGAAACCCAAAGGATCTCCTTGATCCTCGGAAATCTATGGCTCAGCTCGTTGTATGTAAGTAGACCAAGCCTGTTTCCGACGTAGGCGCCAAGGCAGAAGTTCATAAGTTGTGCGGCAATCCCTGCTACCGGGACGGAGTACTTCGTGGCCACGTACTGGAATAGGGCAGCCAAGGTGATGAGCTCAGCAAGCGTCTTAGTGAAATTTACGAAAGCCATGACGGAAACGTCGAATGGCGTTTCCTTAAAGCGATCAATGAACTCCTTGGTGTTGTCGTACATCCCGTAGCCCCCGCTTGTTTTATTAGAAACGGCGCCGAAGCGCCGACATTTTTCAAGGCCCATGATGCAACTGACCGCCCAACAACTGAAGCAGGCGGTGGGTTGCTCCGACCAGACTGCAGAGCGCTGGATCGAGCCGATCAGCGAAGCTTGCCGCCTGTACGGTATCAGCACGCCGCGCCGCATGGCTGCGTTTCTGGCGCAGGTCGGCCACGAATCGACGGGTCTCACGGCCGTGGTTGAAGGGCTGAGCTACAGCCTCGAAAACCTGATCAAGGCTTGCAAGCGCGCGAAGGAAAACAGCCGCTGGCGGTCGCTACTGCCACGGGCGAAGGAGCTGGCACGCAACTCGGTCGGCCTGGGGAATGCGGCATATGCGAACCGCCTGGGCAATGGCGATGAAGCGAGCGGTGACGGCTATCGCTACCGCGGACGTGGCCCGATCCAGAACACGGGCCGGGCCAACTACGCCGGCATGCGCGACACGCTGCGCGCCAAGGGCGTGCGGGACGTGCCGGACTTCGAGAAGCAGCCGGAGGCGCTGGAGCAACCCAAGTGGGGCGCGCTGGCCGCCGCGGCATTCTGGGACACGCGCAATTTGAATCCACTGGCCGATGCCGGTCGGTTCGACGACATCACCGAGCGGGTAAACGGCGCGCAGAACGGTGCCGCTGATCGGCGGGCGCGCTACGCCAAGGCGCTCAAGGCGCTGGGGGCATGATGGTGCCGGATCTTGACGACGCGACCCTGCTGGCGGCAGAGCGTCAATCGCTCACCGAGGCGGTGCAGCTGTTGCAGGAATGCTGGGGCCGTACCGCGCGGCCCCGCCGCGATTCGCGCAATGTGCTGCGCCTGGGCTATGGGCGCGCCATCGAAACGCGGGAGCAGAGCGAGCGGGTGGCCACCATGGAGCTGACCGAAGACGTGATGGAGGCGCAGGAGACTTTGCGCGGCCGCTTCTTCGAACTGCTCGCCGTGCATCCAGAGATGCGCCCATCGCTGCCGTACATCATCGCGATCGCGGACATCATCGGCGCCGAGCTGGTGCGCGACGCAACGGACCTGTGGGCGGCGGCACGCCGCGGCGACTGGCTGGAGTTCGGCTCAGTGATTCAGGAGTTCCGGTGGGAGCTCTTCAGCGATGCAACGGAGCGCGACAAACGGGCGGTGTCTCGCCTGGTGATGCGGTTGGCGATGGGCGCAGCGAGCCTGCAAGCATGATCCTGCGAAAGGTCATCAAGAGCGTTGGCCTTGAGCCGGTACCGGATCTGCACAACTGGCATAAGTGGTGGTCGGCCAAGCTGGACGCAGCTGCGCTGATGGTTGGCTCTGTGGCGGTTGCCTACAGCCAGTTGCCTGATGACTGGCGCGCCGCGCTGCCGCCGTGGTCCCTGACCGCCCTGGCTGGCGTCGGCCTGGTGATCAAGTCGGCGTCGCTGATCCTGCGCGGCGCCAAGCAGCCGTCGCTGGAGCCCAAGCGGCCGGCCGATGAGTGACAACTGGGACCGCGGCTTGCCGCCGCCGAACGACCCGCCCGGCTGGCTCATCACCGCGCTGTGCGGCCTGCTGCTGGCCGCGCTGGCCTGGATCTGGATCACCTACACCAACACAAGGATCTGAGCATGTACGGGAACTCATTCGACGGAATGATCGGATGCTTCGCGACCGCCTGTGCCTTGGCTGGTGGCGCCATTTTCGCAGTGGCCTTCTGGCTGATTCCATGGCTTTGGGAGCTGCTGAAGCCATGGCTGCACACGGTGACCGCATGAACCGCACGGCGATCGCCCTCATCGCCGCGCTCATCTGGTCGGGCGCCATGTTCGGTGCCGGCTGGGCCTGGCGCGGAGACCGCGCCGAGGGTGCCAACAGCGAGCAGAAGGCAGGGGCCGCCCTTGGCGCGCTGGCCAGTGAGCAGGCCGCCCGATCCTCCGAACACAAACAGGCCGAGGTGCTGGCCGGCATTGGAGCAAAGCATGAAAACGACCGGCAGGCGGCCCAGGCCGTCCCTGATGCTGTTGTGGCTGACCTGCGCAGTGGTGCTCTCAAGCTGCGCGACGGGTGGGCCAGCTGTGAAACCCAGCGCCTCGCCGAAGCTGCCGCCGGCACCCGCGAACGTGATGAGGCAACCCAGCGCCGAGACGAGTTTGCGGGCGCTGTTGTTCGAGTCGGGCGCGACGCCGACGACCAGCTCCGCGCCTGCCAAGCCGTAGTGCTGGCCGACCGCGGTCAAGTCCCCCAATCAACGCCCAGTGCTCCGCCTGGCGGCGCACGGGCGTGGAACAAATCGTGGAACACGAGCGGAGAGTCGAAGCTTAACGGCGAAACTGAACATGAACGAAGTCTGATCCGTTCAGAAATGTCCGGGGACCCTGGCGCATCGGCGGTCCTACCGGGGGGAATTCGGACCCCGGTGCGCGACAGTATTTCGGCCCCTAGGGATGCTCCACCGCAGGTAGGCCAAAAGTGACGAAATTCCCGGGAAAAACCCGCAATTCAGGGCAGGTCGCGCTGTACATCAGGTAAGACATGGCTGACATCCGGGACTTCTCGCCAGGTTGGTCGATTGCCAGGCTGGCGGACGAGTTCGGCATGGACCGGCGCACCGCTGCAAAGCGGCTCCGGGAGGCCGGGGTGCCGCCATCTGGCAAGCGCGGCACCAACGACATTTATCGGCTCGCCGACGCTGCGCCCGCATTGGTCAGCCCGAGTGGTGCCAGCGGATCCGAGCAAGTTCTCGATCCGCGCGACCTGCCTCCTATGGAGCGGCGCGCCTATTACCAGTCCGAAAACGAGCGGCTCAAGGTTGAGACAACCACCGGCCTGCTGGTGCCGGCGGCCGAGGTAGAGGCCGATTACGCCGAGCTGGTGCAAAAAAGTGGTGCAGTTCTTCGACACGTTGCCGGACGTGCTGGAGCGAAAACTATCGCTGAGCCCGGAGCAGGTGATCAAGGCCCAGGAGGAATGCGACCGCGTCCGACAGTCGATGTATGAGGCAATCAGCGATGAGCCAATACGCGACCGCGCGTGAGGTCAGACTCGGTGTAGCCGAGATGATCCGGCCTCCGCGCCGGGTGCGCGTAAGCGATGGGGCTAAGTCGCTCCACATCGCGAACGCGAGCGGCGCCGCCGGCCCCTGGGATCCGCGCGTCGCGCCGTACATGGTCGAGCCGTTGGACCTGACTGCGAGTCGACTTTACGAAGCTGTGGTGTTCGTAGGGCCAGCGCGTTCCGGCAAGACGATCGCTCTCATTGATGGCCGGCTGGCGTACACGATCACGTGCAATCCGGCCGACACGATGATCGTCCAGATGTCGAAGGACGCGGCGGAGGACTACAGCAAGACCCGGATATCGCGGGGCATCGCCGCAAGCCCCGATCTCCGCAAGAGGCTCAGCCCGCGGTCGCACGACGACAACATCCTGCTGAAGTTCTTTCGGTCGGGTATGTCGCTGCGCTTCGGCTGGCCATCGGTGTCGATCCTTTCCGGCAAGGACATCCACGACGTCCTGATGACGGACGTGGACAACTATACCGGTGATTTGTCGATCGACGAGGCTTTCGGCCTGGCGCTCAAGCGCACGCAGACGTTCATGTCGGCGGGCATTTGCGTAGCAGAGTCGAGTCCCGCGGCCGATTACACAGACGGCGCGTGGAGGGCGCCACACCCGCACCACGCCCCGCCAGCCGCCGGCATCGCCGCGCTTTACATGCGCGGCGATCGCCGGCGGTGGTACTGGCCGTGCCCGAGCTGCGGCGAACGGTTCCAGGCGGCGCCCGGATACGACGGCTTCGCACTGCCGCCGCTTGAGGAGTTGCTGGAGCGCGTGCAGGTCGATGATTTGCAGAAGATGGCCCGGCAGTACTCGCTGCTGCATTGCCCACACTGCGGAGACGGGCTGTCGCACCGGTGGAAAGCCGGCATGAATGAAGCTGGCCGATGGGTGGGAGAAGGGCAGGAAATTCACCCGGATGGCTCGATTGAAGGCGAGTCGATCGACACGCGCATCGCGAGTTACTGGCTTGGTGGTGTGGCTGCGGTGTATCAGTCCTGGGAATCGCTGATGGAGCGATACCTGCAGGCGCTGCGTACCTTTGCCACGACAGGTGAGGAGAAGCCGCTGAAGTCGACGCACAACGTCGATGGCGCGATCAACTACCTCCCGATGGCGGCGCGTTCGACATCGAACCCCAGCGATATGGAGGACCGCGCCGAGACCTGGCCCGCTGGAGTCGTGCCGCAAGGTGTCAGGTTCTTGCTCGCCACCGTCGACATCCAGGGCAACCGCTTTGTGGTGAAAGTCACCGGGTGGGGGCCGGGCGAAGGCGGCGGCTTGGAGCGCTGGGTGGTCGATTGGTTCGCCTTGCGCACGTCGCAGCGCGAGGATGGCGCCGGCGGCTTCCTCGGCTTGGAGCCAGCGAAGTACCTGGAAGACTGGGAGCGCCTGGTCGACAAGGTCATCCAGCGCCGGTATCAGCTGCAGGACGACACCGGCAGAAGCATGCCGATCCGTGCGGTGGGTATCGACTGGGGCGGCAAGTCGGGAACATCGGTGCGCGCGCTGGAGTTCTGGCGTTCGCTCAAGCTGCGCGGCCTGCATTGGCGCGTCCGCCTGGTGAAGGGCGACCCGAATCGCAACGGCGCGCTGTTCCGCGAGACCTATCCGGACAGCAGCAAGCGCAAGGATCGTAAGTCCGGCTCAGCCGGCGACGTGCCGCAGCTGCTGCTCAACGTCGACAGGCTCAAAGACACCGTCGCGGCCAACGTGAAGCGCGAGCAGCCGGGGCCTGGCTTCTACCACTTCCCGGACTGGCTGCCGACAAGCTACTTCGAGGAGCTGGTCGCGGAAACGCGCACCGCCAAGGGCTGGGAGAACCTGGCGAAGCGACGCAATGAGGCGTTCGACCTGGCGGTGTACGCAGAGGCGCTCGCGCAGTGGCTGAAGGTCCCGGCAATCCGCTGGGACGCCCCGCCGGCGTGGGCAGCAGAGTGGGATCGAAATCCGGAAGTGGTCGTGGGTGAGGTGGCGGAAACCCCGCGCCCGCGCGCTCCGCGTCGTCGGGTTGTACGCAGCAAATACTTGGGACGCTGAGATGGCATTCACGCAAGAACAAATTACCTCGCTGGAATCGGCAATCGCGAGCGGCACGCTGACCGTGCGCTATGGCGATCGGCAGGTCACCTATCACAGCCTGAAGGAGATGCGTAGCCTGCTGACCCAGATGCGCAGTGAGTTCGGCGCAAGCCTTGGTGTGCGGCCCCGCCGCCGCACGATGCGCCTGTTCCAATCCGGTACGGGCAATGGCTGACTTTGAAGGAAGCTACCGCGCAGGTGGAATGGGAAGGCGCTTGCGCCTCCTGCCGCCGGTGGTGCAGGGGCCGAATGCTTCTCTGGTCAATTTGCCAACGGTGCTGGCGCGCGCGCGGCACCTTGCACGCAACGATCCGTGGGCTGTCAGCGCGCTCAACAAGAGCGTGTCGAATGGCATTGCCACGGGCATCCAGGCGAAGCCCCTGTGGGGTACCAAGGCGTTCAAGGCTGCGACGTCCAAGCTGTGGAAGCGGTGGATCAAGTACAGCGATGCCGACGGTGTGTTGGATTTTTACGGACAGCAGGCACTGGCGTGGCGGGAGTGGAAGGAAGCTGGCGAGGTCTTCGCACGGATCCGCTTTCGTCGTCTGTCAGATGGGCTACCGGTGCCAGTGCAGGTGCAGCTTGTCGAATCCGAGCAGTGCCCGCGCGGGTACTACTCAGTGGCCAGCAACGGCAATGTGATCCGCGAAGGCATCGAGTTCGATGCGATCGGCCGCCGCGTGGCGTACTGGATGTATCGCGAGCACCCGGGCGACCAGGCGATGGTGCCGAACGGCCACGAGCTCGTGCGGGTTCCCGCAGAGCAGGTGATCCACCTCTACCGTCCGCCCCGGGCCGGAGCGCTGCGCGGTGTGCCCGCATCGGCGGCGGTGCTGCTGCGCATGTTCAATCTCGACCGGCTCGATGACGCTGTGCTTGAGCGTCAGGCCATCGCCAACTTGTTCGCAGGGTTCTACAAGGTTCCCGAGGCACAAGAGGGTGAGCCTGGCGGCGCCACGCCCATGACGGATGACATGCAGACGGGCATGGATGCCGATGGCACGCCGCTCGCTGGCCTGGAGCCGGCGACGATGCAAGAGCTGCCACCGGGCTACGAGGTCCAGTTCTCGACGCCTCCCGGCGCTGGCACCGACTACGCCGAGTTCCTGCGCGGCCACCTGATGGCGATCGCCGCAGGGCACGACATTCCGTACGAGGTGCTCACCGGCGATCTGCGCAATGTCTCCGACCGCGCGCTGCGGCTGATCCTCAACGAGTTCCGCAGGGTGATCGAGTCGGACCAATGGCTTTACATGATCCCGATGTTCTGCCAGCGCGTCCGTGACGCATGGTTTGACCAGGCGGTGCTGGCCGGCCTGCTTGCCGTGCCCGGCTATGCGGACCAGCGCGACGAGGTCACGGAAACGCTATGGGTGCCCGAGGGCTGGCCCTGGAGCCATCCGGTGCAGGACGTGGGCGCAGAAAAGGCCGCCGTGCGCGCCGGCTTCAAATCGCGCGACAAGGTGATCTTGGGCGCCGGCGAGGACCCCGAGCAGGTGGACACCGAAATCAAGGCGAGCAACGACCGCGCCGACGCGCTCGGGCTGGTGCTCGATAGCGATCCACGCCGCACAAACACATCCGGCGCCGAGCAGCCGCACGGCGAAGACAACGGCAACTCAGGCGCCCCGCAGGGTGCTACCGATGAAGGAAACCCCGATGAGCAATAAGCCTGGCCTCCTCGCGCGGCTGTTCGGCCGCAGCAAGCACCCGGTTGTCGCCTCGCTCGCAACCGCCGCCCTCAACCGGCCATTGCTGGTGCACGCAGGCATGGGCGAGGCACTGATCGGCGCCTATCTCGAAGGCGCGGTGACGAGCGACGACACCCTGCTGAGCTGCGACCGTGTGGTCGTGGGGGCCGACACCAGCGTGGACAACGTACCGGCCAGCCCGGCGCCTGCCGAGAGCGTTGGGCGCGTCATCGCGGTGATCAACGTGAGTGGCGGCCTGGTCAATCGGCCGATGCCTGGCCCGAGCGGCGGCGGCCCGGTGAGCTACGCAGCTCTCCGCGACGTCTTTGACGAGGCCCTTGCAGACGACAAGGTCGACGCGATCGTCCTGCGCCTGGATTCGCCTGGCGGCATGGCCGCCGGCTGCTTCGACCTCGCCGACCACATCTACGCATCGCGCGGCGTCAAGCCGATCCATGCGCTCGTGGACGACTATGCGTACTCGGCCGCCTACGCGCTGGCCAGTGCGTGCAACCAGATCTGGGTCAGCCGCACCGGTGGCGTCGGTTCGATTGGCGTGGTCGGTTTCCATTACGACTGGAGTGCGAACAACGCGCAGATGGGGCTCAAGGTCACGGCGATCTATGGCGGCGCACGTAAGGTCGACTTCAACCCGAATTTCCCGCTGAGCGAAGAAGCGCAGGCCGACGCCCAGGCCGATATCGACATGCTCTACGGCCTGTTTGTCAGCACCGTGGCGCGCAACCTAGGTATGGACGAAGCGGCCGTGCGCGCGACGGAGGCGGGAACCTTTCGAGGCACCGCGGCCGTCGCTGCCGGCTTTGCCACTCGCCTGGGTACGTGGGACGACATGGTCGCCGAGTTGGGTACTCCCGACGCTGAGGCGCCACCGCAGCCGGGCGACGACGAAGATGCCGATGCAGCCGCTGCCGTGGCTGCTACGGGCCGCGTCGAGTTAGGCGCACCGCGACTTACGGCCTTGGCTACCGCCAGCGATGAAACCGCAGCAGATCGTGCTGCAATCGAGAGTCGCGTGGTTGCCGCGAGCACACTGCCGGCCGATCTGCAGATGGCACTTATCCGGCGCGGCCCGGTCACCGGCCAGGCGCCGGAGGATGCCGTGGCCTACGCGTCGAGCGTGCGCGATGCCTGCGCAGCGGCAATGCGCGGCGGCGAATCCCTGGCGGCGGACTACGTCGAGAAAAACACCGATTTGAGCGCCGTGCGTTCCCAACTCCTGGCTCTGAAGGCCGAGGAAGGGCGCGCTGCGCAGATCGTCACCACTCTTCCGGCGTCGGACGCCGCGAAGCGGGAGGCTGAAGTGAAGGCCTCCCTCAATCCCGCAACCATCTACCAAAAACGAGGTAACTGAAGATGGAGCTTTACATCAATGGCGTCCGTAACGCCGAGTTTCTGCTGTCCGAAAGCAACGGCCAGCGCAGCCGCGAGCTGATCGTCATTCCCGCTGGCCAGGGCAACCTGGTCGCCGGAACGCTGCTCAAGGCCGACAACACGAAGGCCGCCGACGGCGCCGACGCGGTCAAGGTCCTGTATGGCGCGGTCGACGCGTCGACCGAGGCCGTCAAGGCCACGGCGATTGCTCGCGACGCGGAGGTGCACGGGGAGCTGTTGAGCTGGGCCAGCGACACCACTGCAGATGAAAAGCTGCTGGCCGTGCAGAGCCTGGAGCAGGCGGGAATTTCGGTCCGCTGGACGTTCGTGCCGATCAAGTCGGGTGCCGCGCACCACATCGAATTCGTCCAGGTGCCCGTCGGCGGTGCCGCTGGCGCGCCCATCGGACCGGTGGTCGCGCACATCAAGGATGTGTTCGGTGCATTGGTGAACGGCAGCGCTGCATCGGTCACTCTGACCAAGACCGCCGGCGGTGGTGCGCTTACCGGTGGTGGCGCCAAGGCCGCTGTCGACGGTGTGGTGACCTGGCCGACCGTGTCCTTCAGCGTGGCCGGCACCTTCACCCTGACCGCTGCATCGGCCGGGCTGACCTCCGACGTCAGCGACGAGATCGTGATCACCGCCGCGGCCTGATCAACCCGCATTCGGCACCACTCCAGCCCCGCGAAAGCGGGGCTTTCTATTTTGCCTCAAGGAAACCAATCATGGATCTGCAAACCCTCCTGGCACTTGGTGTGCTGAGCCCTGGCGCTCTAAACGCCTATGTCAACAATCTGCCGGCGACGCCCACGCGCATCGCGCAGCTCGGGCTGTTCACCGAAGCGGGCCTGGTCGGCACCAACATCGTCAAGGTCGGCATCAACGGCGCGAAGCTGGTGCTGGTGCCGAATGTTCCGCGCGGCGCCCCGGCGCAGCCCAAGGCGCTCACCCGTGGCAACGTCCGGATCTTCGAGACCGCGCATCTTCCGCAGCGCTCGACGGTCATGGCCGACGAGCTGCTGAATGTGGTGCGTGACGATGATCCCGCGGGCGAGAGTGTTGCCGCGGTCATCAATGCACTGCAGGTCATTCACCGCCGCGACGTCGACTACACCATCGAGTACCACCGCATCGGTGCCATCCGCGGCCAGGTGCTGGATGCCGACGGTTCAGTGATCTGGGACATGTACGACGAGTTCGGCGTCGAGCAGGTCACCATCCCGTTCGGCTTGGGGACCGATGCCACCAAGGTGCGCAGCAAGTCGCTGGCGGTCAAGCGCGCCATCGAGCTCGAACTGGGCGGCGTTCCCTACAGCGGCGTACGTGTCCTGTGCAGCCCGGAGTTCTTCGATGCGCTGATCGAGCACAAGGACGTGCGCGACGCCTATGCGCGTTGGCAGGATGGTGCCGCGTTGCGTAACGATCCCCGTGCCGGCTTCGAACTGGGTGGGGTGGTTTACGAGGAGATGATCGGCGGCCTGGGCAATCAGCCGTTCATTCCGGCCGGCGAAGCGCTGGCGTTCCCGCTCGGTGTGCCCGACATGTTCATCACCCGGTTCGCGCCGGCGGACTACATGGAGACGGTCAAGGGCATCGGCCTGCCGTACTACACCAAGCTCGAGCCGTTGCGGATGAACAAGGGTGTGGACATGGAGAGCCAGTCCAACCCGATCAACCTCAACACCCGCCCGCGCGCGGTGATCCGCCTGAAGGCCAGCGGCAACGCCTGATCAAGTAGCCCGGCGCGTGATGCGCGCCGGGCTGCGCTGAGGGACGCATGAGCCAGATCAAGATCGATGTCGACGCCGACAACATGCTCGGCCGGCAGTTCACCGCGCTCGAGCGTGATCAATTGCCCTTCGCAATCGTCCAGGCATGCAATGCCACTGCATTCGAAATTCGTGAGACGTGGAAACGCACCGCGCCCCGTGTCTTCGATAACCCCGCGCCGCTGACCATCAATGCGGCGATGTACCGCAAGGCGACGAAGCAGCGTCTCTTTGCCGAGATTTTCCTGCGCGACGAGGCCTTCAAGGGCACGCCGCCGGCGAAGTACTTGCTGGCCGAGGTGGAAGGCGGTAGCCGTCGAAAGAAGGGTATCGAAGTACTGCTGCAGGCCAAGGGGCTCATGCCGGCGGGACAGTTCGCAGTGATCGGCCGCGGCGCCACTCCAGACCAATACGGCAACGTGCGCGGCAGCCAGGTGACGGCGATCCTGTCGCAGCTGCAGGCGCAACGCGACCGCTACCAGAACGAAAACCGGGAGAGCAGCGTCAGTGTGCGGCGCCGGCAATCGCGGAAAAAGCGTGGAGGCCAGTACTTCGCCATTACGAAGCAACGAGGCCGCCTCAAACCTGGCATCTACGAGCGGATCAATACCGGATTCGGCAGCGCCGTCCGAAGCATCTTCATTTTCACCAAACAGGCGACCTACAGGCCGCGCTACGACATCTTCGGGCTCGCCCAGCGCACCTGGGACAAGCTGATGCCGTTCTATTTCAACCGCGAGCTGGAGAAAGCCATCCAGACCGCAATCACCAAGGTGCAACGATGAGTCAGCGCGATTTTCTGCGCCGCTTCGATGCCACAGCGTTTGCCGTACTCAACGGCGCCGGCCTCGCGGACAGGGCTGTCTACACAGCCCCTGGCGGCGCCCAACTGCCGTGCACGGTCACCATCGATCGCGATGTCGCCAACTTCGGCGACGACGAAGCGCCGGTGAGCGCGCCACAAACGCTCGTCACTTTCCAGCGGTCAGAGGTGGAGCCTGTTCGATTTGCACGCCTGACCCTGGACGGTGACGTGTTCGTGCTCGACCAGCGGATCCGGCAGGACGAGTCAATCAGCCAGTGGGTGGTCACCAATGGATAGCCCTCGGCAGCAGCTGCGCGCCGCCATGGGCACGTGCGTGCAACGCATCACCAAGGCAAACGGCTTCTCAACCGACATCGGGCTTGCCTTCACCCTCGAGCCGGGCCAGGTGGATGCTGACGCGGCCGCCGTTTTGACGGCGCTTGTGACCAAGCAGCAGCGAGCGAGCCAGGCCGCGCTGGTGCGCACGCACCGGCTGACAACGGTGGTGGTGGTGGTCAAGGTGCCAGCCGCGCTGGACGCCGCACAGGCCGCGCTGGACGCCGCTATCTCAGACGTAGAAGAGGCGATGGCTGATCAGCAGGGGCGATACCCGGTTGGCATCGAATTCCCGCAGTACCTATCGATGGAACCCGTGAAGCCCGATGCCGGTGCCGGCTGGGTGGGTGCCGTCGTGTCCTACCAATCCCACATTCCCAAGTAACCCGCCGCCCAAGCGGCATCACCACAGAGGCAATACACGATGGACGATTACAGCTACCTGGGCAGCGGCAAGGTTCTCATTCGCGAGTTTGGCGCGGCCGCTCCCTTCGAGGAAGTTGGTAACGTCAGCGCGCTGAACTTCAGCCCGCAGACCAATACCATCACCTTGGCGGACAGCACCAAGCCGGGCGGCGGCACGCGCAACCGTGTCGACCGTGTGACCGAGGTGCAGATGGCCTACACCTTCCACGACTTCGCACCTGCGAACTTCGCCCGGGCGCTGCGTGGCACGGTGACCACTGTTGCTGCTGGCAACGTCGTTGCCGAGCCGGTGATGGCATATCCGGGCGGCTTCATTCCCCTGGCACGCCGTGCGACCGCGATCACCTCGGTGAAGAACCCTGCCGGCACGACCACCTACGACGCAGGCGCCGATTACGAACTTCGCGACGGTGGACTCTTCATTCCGGCCGATAGCGATATCCCGGCACCCGTGAACGGCGCCGCCAACCTGACCATTGCCTACTCGCATGGCGCGGCCAAACGCGTGGAGGCATTGACCACCAGCCAGAAGCAGTACGAGGTGCTGTTCCTGGGCCTCAACGAGGCGCGCAGCGGCAAGGAAGTGCGCGTGCATGCGCACAAGGTGAGTGGCGGCGTGATGGCGCAGCTGGGCTTGATCGGCGAAGAGTACGGCTCCGGCGAAGTGACCGGCGCTCTGCTGGCCGACACCAGCAAGGCTGCAGGGCTGTCGCAGTACTTCACCGTGGACATCCAGGAATGAGCGGCGACGACATCGACGTGATCACGCCGCCCAGCCGCGTGATCGCCTTTCGTGGTGAGAAGTTGGAAGTGACGCCGCTGACGCTGGCGCAGATCGGCCCTTTCATCAAAGCAACCCGGCCGATCATCGGCCGGGTCATCGTCGCTGCAAGCCTGGCCGGCGCAGGCGCCACCATTGAGGTGGCCGCGCTGATGATGGATGTGCTCGAGCAGAACGCTGATGCATTCGCAAAGGGCGGCGCCATCGTGGCAGGCAAGCAAGAAGCGTGGATCGCCGGCGCGTCGCTGGCAGATGCCGCTGCCCTGGTCGAAGCGGTGGTGGAGCTCAATGAAGATTTTTTCGGCCAGCGCCTGCCGAGCCTGATGCAGATGGCCGGAAAGGCCATTCCCGCAGTGGTGGCGACGCAGGCGGAACCGGATGGGCCGACCTCATCCACTTTCTCGTCGCCCGTGGACACCAGCGACCAGATGTCCTGACGTACACCCTGGCCCAAGCCAGGGCATTTGCGGCAGCTGCTGTACGCGATGACCAACAGCAGCTGCGGCAGCGCGAAGCATCCACGGCGCATGCCGTGCGTATGGCGATGGGTCTAGAGCCCGCCGCTTTCTCGAAGTACCTCAAAGACCTGACACCCTAAATGGCCGACCAATCCGCAAACCTGCGTGTCCGTATCAGCGCGGACGTGAACGACATCAAGCAAGGCCTTGCGTTGCTGCGCGGCCAGCTTGCCGCTGTGCAGAAGCAGGCTAATCAGCCGCTGCCCGCAAATAACCCCATTTCTCAACTGGGCATCTCCGCAGGTCAGACTGCAGCGGCCATGCGACAGCTGCCCGCACAGTTCACTGACATTTTTACTAGCTTGCAGGGCGGCATGCCGTTCTTCACCGTGCTTGTGCAGCAAGGTGGGCAGATCAAGGACAGCTTCGGCGGTATCGGACCTGCGCTTTCTGGCGTTTCCTCCGCGCTCGTTGGAATGGTCAACCCGCTGACCATCACGGCTGCCGCTGCGGCGGCGCTGGGCCTTGCGTGGAAGCAGGGCAGCGACGAGCAGACCGCCTATCAGCAAGCGTTGATTCTGACCGGCAATCAGTCGGGTCAGACGGCTGAGCGACTTGCCGAAGTGGCGGCGCAGATGGACGGCATGGCGGGCGTGACCACTTCCAGCGCCGCCGCTGCGCTGACGCAAGTTGCAGCCACCGGCAAGTTCACCGCCGAGCAGCTGGAGACGGTCGCCATCGCAGCGGAAACGATGCGCGCGGGCACTGGCAAGGCGGTGGAGGAGACCGTCGCTGAGTTCGCCAAGATCAAGGCGGATCCAGTGGCCGCTTTGCTCGAGCTCAACGAGACGATGCACTTCCTCGACCAGACGCAGCTGGACAACATCAAGACGCTGATCGAGCAGGGAAATCAGGTCCAGGCTGTCGCATCGGCCTTCAAAATCTACTCCGACACGCTCAAGGATAGGGCGGGCGATGTGCAGGAGAATCTAGGCTACATGGAGCGAGCGTGGCGTGCAGTGAAAGGGGCCGCCGCGGAAGCTTGGGACACCATGCTGGGCGTTGGCCGGCAAGAGACTGCCACCAGCAAGATCAAGCAGCTGCTGTCGAACATCGAGGGGGTCAACAGCGGTCGCGGCGTTTATCAGGGTCTGAGTGCCGATGATCGCGCGAAGATGGTCGCGCAGTTCCAGGGACAGATCGCTGACCTGCAGAAGGAGGCGAACAAGAAGCCGGTCAAGGTGATCATGGCCGGCATTTACTCCGAGCCTGAGATCAAGGCGGAGGAAGCACGCAGCAAGTTCCAGGCGGAAACCAATCGGCTTCTGGGGACAACCCTCGACCTTGAGGGCCGCATCAAGCAGATGCGGCAGGACGCCGCCAAAGAGGGCGTGACCGACGCGAAGCTGCTTGCCCAGCGGGAGCAGGTGCTGCGCACCGCAGAGGCAGCAAAGGGAGCCAGGGGCGCCAGGGGCGCCGCAAGTCTGGCCACCGCCGGCCGCTCCGCAGGCCTGCAGGTTATCAAGGATGCTTTCACCGCCGAGCAGGCTCAGGTCACCACCAGCACCAAGGTGCTGCAGGCGCAGTACCAGGCGCGCGAGGTTACGGCCGAAACCTACTACCAGCGCATGCGTGAGCTAGCCGAGCGGGGCACTGCCGCAGAAGCGCAGTCGCTGCAGAAGCAGATCGACTACCTCAACAGCCGCAACGTCGGCGGCAAGCAGTCGATCGACGTCAGCAAGCAGGTTGGCGAATTGGAGGCGCAGCTGGCCAAGGTACGCACCGAGGGCGCCGCGGCCCTGCAGGTGTTGTCCACCGAAGAGAGCAAGCTGAAGAAGCAGCGCGAGGACGCGCTCGCCTCCTACAAGGCGGCACTCAACGCCAGCACCGATGCGCTGCAGGAGGACATGGATGCAATGGTCGCCCGGGTTGGTTCGAGCGATCGCGAGTTCGAGATCCAGCAGCGCCTCAACGGCGTCTACAAGGAACAGGCGCAGCGTCTGAATGAGCTGGCCCTGCAGAAGAACGCCGGCCGCATCGACGAGGCCACGGCAGCTGCCGAAGAGCAGGCCGTGCGCGATGCAACTGAGCGCCGCGTGCAGGTAATCCGCGATGGTTACGTTCGTATGTCCGAAGCACAGGCCGACTGGGGTAGGGGCGCATCGGCTGCCTGGGCGAACTACCGAGATGAGGCTAGCAACGCCGCCGGCATGGTGGAGAGCGCGACCACCTCGGCACTCACCTCATTTGAGGACATGGTGGTCAAAGCTACCAAGACCGGGAAGCTCAGTTTTTCCGACATGGCGGATTCGATCATCGCTGACTTCACGCGTATCTCGGTTCGGCAAGGGATCAGCGCATTACTTGGCGGATTTCTCGGGAGTGGAGGTTCGGCCGGTGCGTTATCTGGATCAACGGGGACCTTTGGGAACAACGTGAACCAGTTTGTCCGCGGCTGGGATACAGGCGGCTACACCGGGCGGGGCGGGAAGTTCGAGCCCGCCGGCATTGTGCACAAAGGCGAAGGGGTGCTGAGCCAACGGGATATCGCATCAATCGGGGGCCCGGCCGCGTTCCTTTCGATGATCAGTGCAATCCGCAGCGGGCGCGGTTATGCCGCCGGCGGCCTAGTTGGCAGCACGGCAGCTCTGCCAGCTACGCGTGGGGGCGACAAGACGAGTGTCGAGATCAACAACTACTCCGGCCAACAGGTGCAGCAACGCGAAGAACGCAGCCGCGCGCCCGATGGCAGCGAATTGCGCAAACTCATCGTGGATATCGGCGCGGCAGATATCGCTAGCGGTGGTCGGATGGCTGGCGCGATTGAAAGCCGCTTCGACACCAGGACGCGCCGCTGATGGCCGCTTTCCCTCTGTACGCAGGTGTGCTGTACGACACGGTGCGCAGTTCTTTCGATCCGGCGGTGATGCGTACCGAGATGGAGCGCGGTGTGCCCAAGCAACGCGTTCTCAACACGCGTGTGCTGACGAAGCTCGCCATGACGTTGGACTTCGCCACGCCGGTTGACGCGGTGTCTTTCGAGCGCTGGTACTTCGACGACATCCGGCGCATCGGTTGGTTCGACTTCCGGCACCCGCTGACGGGCCTAATCGTACAGGCGCGCTTCGAGGGCGGCGGCATCGGCGAACTGCGCCCAGCTGATGGGGCCGATCGGCCATGGCAGCGCGATGTGGTCGTGGAGTTCTTGCGATGAGCACCTTCCTTGAGCGCCGCCAGCGCGTGACAGACGATGCCACCACCGGCCCGCTGGAGCTGCTGGAGATGACGGCGCCATCGTTCGGCGCGGTGTTGCGCATCGCCAACGACACGCAAGACTGGGTGAGCAATGGCAATACGTATCTCGGGTATCCGTTCCGCTTCACGCCTCCTACCGATTCGGCTGGACAGACGCCGCGCGCACAGCTGGAAGTGGACAACGTTGGCCGCGGCATCACCGATGACCTGGAGCATGTGCAGCCCAACGAAACGGTGATGTGCCGGGTCCTGATTACGGACCGCGCGCAGCCAGACGTGATCGCGCGGCGGTTCTATCTGCCGGTGACGCAGGTACGCGCCGCCGGCCCGCTGATCACCGCACAGATCGGCGTGGATTTCTTCATGCGGCAGCAGGCAGTGAAGCTGCGCGCCAACCCGCACACGCTGCCGGGGATCTTCTGATGCGGGCGAGTGAGGTTGAGCGGTTCCTCAACATTCCATACGACGCCGACACCTACGACTGCGCCGACCTGGTGGTGCAGGTGCAGGGGGAGCTGTTCGGTCGCCAGGTGCAGATGCCAGCACGGCGCCCGCGCGGTGCTGCCGGGCAGGTGGCCCTGGGTGAGCTGTCCCAGGCGTACGCCGTGCCAACCGAGACGCCGGTGGACGGCGATCTGGTGCTGATGTTCGACAAGGGCCAGAGACGGCCCGGGCACGTCGGGGTCTTCTTCTACCTGGCCCACGAGGGTTGGGTACTGCACACAACCAGCGCGCTAGGCAGCAGCTGGCTACACCGCGTCCGCGAGTTGCCGGATTACGGCGCACGGATCGAGGAGTACTACACATGGGTCTGATGACCACGCTCGCTAGCGATGGGCAGCTGGTGCTGACGCCGCACCCGGTCACGCTCGAAGGGCAGCGCCACATTGCGATGGACCTGCATCCGGGTGAGCGCCTGTGCGACTTCCTGCACCGGCACGTAATCGACTTGGACGAGGGTGAGTGGACGGTGTCCATCGGTGGCCGGGTCGTGCCTCGGCATCTGTGGGCCTACGTCTTTCCGAAGGATGGCCAAGTCATCGAGGTGCGTGGCGCGGTCGGCAGGAACGCGCTGTACATCGTGGCGATGGCGGCGCTGATCTACTTCACCGGCGGCGCAGGCGCAACGTGGGCCGCAGGGCTGGGTACCACGGGCGCGGTGGTCGCATACACGGCAGCCTTTGTGGCTGGCTCGGTCCTGATCAACAAGACCCTCGGGCCAAAGGTTGAAAGCCCAGCCGCCCAGAGCGCAGCGGGCACCGTCTACAGCCTGGGGGCGCCGCGCAACCGCATGCGCCCCTATGAGCCCCTGGGCTTGCTGTTTGGTCGCACGACCATCGCGGCAGACATTGCGAGTAAGCCTTACACCTTTTACGAGGGCGATGATCAGTACCTCGCCATGGTGCTCACGCCTGGTATTGGCGTAGGCCGCGTGGAGGCGTACCGCAACGGCGACACACCGCTCTCCAGCTATGAGGGCGTGAGCGTCTTCCATTCCGGCTACAACGAGATGCCGGAGCAGACTATCCCGCTCTACAGCAACGTGGACACCGTTGACGGTGGTGAGCTGCCGGACACGGCTGACTTCGTGACCCGGACCACCAGCGCCGACACCGTGCGCATCCAGATCAACCTGGAGTACGTGCTCGGCGGTGTGGGCACATCCGGCAAGAAATACAACGTGTCGGAGACCGTGCAGGTGCAATACGCGCCAGCCGGCACAGGGATCTGGACCGCTCTGGCCACGCAGATGTTCACCGGCGACAAGCTGGACGTCAGCAAGCGCGCAACGGTGTCGGCAGATGTGGCCAAGGGCCAATACGACGTGCGCGTGCGCATCCTCGGCCTGGGCAACTACAGCGGCGATAACACCCAGCGCAATGACTTCCAGTGGTCGACGATGGGCAGCGTGCAGGCGGACACCGCCACCTATGCCGGCCTGGCGCGCACCGGCATCCTGATGAAGGCCACCGGCCAGCTCAACGGCCAGCCCGACGAGTTGCGCGCCGAGCACATCGCCGCGCCGGTCCCGGTGTGGCGCAATGGCAACTGGGTGACCGAGGAAACCAGTAACCCGGGCGGCCACATCCTCAAATATGTCCGCGGCTACTTCGACAAGGATGGCCGCCTCATCGGCGGCATGGGCAAGAGCGACGAAGAGATCGACATCGCGTCGCTGCAGGGCTTCATGGCGCACTGCGAAGCGAACGGCTACACCTACGACTATTGGCTGACCGAAGAGCGCAGCCACGACGAGGTACTGCAGGCGATTGCCCTTGCTGGCATGGGGCAGACCACCTGGGCAGGTGGCCGGCTGTCGGTGGTGTGGGCCGCCGACGAGCAGCCGCTCTCGGGCGTGGTCAACATGGCCGAGATGAAGAAGGGCAGCTTCAGCGTGGACTACACGCTGGCCAGCGCAGCCGACGGCATCGAATACAGCTATTTCGACAGCACCACCAAGAAGGTCGAGACCCTACGCGTGCCGGCGCCGGGCGTGGAAACCATGCTCAACCCGGCGCGTCTCACCGGTGAGGGCATCGGCCGCGAGGCGCATGCGGCCGAGATGGCGCGCTACCACCTCGCCCAGAGCCTGTTTCAGTACAAGGACATCGGCTTTGCGCAAGATCTGCAGTACCTGTCCTACCGTCGCATGTCGATGCTGTCGATCTCGCACGACCTCACGCAGTGGGGCTTCGGCGGGCGCATCGTCGCGGCCGAGCGCAGTCCGCTGCTGGGCACGGTCACGCTGACACTGGACGAGCCTGTGCCGCCGCCAGATGCGCGCAGCGCCTTTATCGGCCTGCGCATCCCGGGTGAGGCGGTCTATCGCACGTTCCGTGTGCGCAACTTCACGGAGGCGACCGACACCATCCAGCTGGTCGAGGAATGGCCGGATGACGCGCCGCTGCCGGGCGAGCGCTATGCGGACTCAATGGTGCAGGGCGGGTGGCAGGACAACCCAGCTCACGACACGGTGTGGATCTACGACTTCAAGGCCACGCCCGGCCTGCGCGTGCGCGTGGTGGCAATCGAGCCGGAAAGCGATCTGAAGGGCGCGAGCATCAGTGTGGTGCCGGAGTCACCGGAGTTCTGGACCTACGTCAAGACCGGCCAGTACATCCCGCCGGAGAGCGGTTCCTCGCTGGCCACACGCCCGATCGTCAGCAACCTTGCGATCAGCGAAGACCAGGTCACTACCGGCGATGTCACCGCGACGGATCTGGCGGCCACCTTCGACATCACCGGCCCGTTCGATCACGCGGTGGTGTACGCCTCGGCGTCGGACGGCAATGGCGAGTTGGTGGAAGTAGCGCAGACGCGCACCCGCAGCGCACGGTGGCGCATCCCGCGCGCCGGCACCTACACCATCAACGTGCGTCCGTTCGGCCCGGAGGGGCAGCTGGGCGTGGGCGCTTCGCTGATCTACACGACGATCGGCGCCGACGCACCGCCGGTGAACTACGACCTGTTCGACGTGGAGGAGGTCGGCGGCGGCATCCGGCGCTACACCTGGGGCTTCTGGACCGACACCATCCAGTCGGCCAACTTGGCCGGCGCGGAGATCCGCTACACCCAGGCATCGGAGCAGGGTGCGCCGATGCCGTCGTGGGATGCCATGACGCCCGTGGGCGATAGCGGATACCACACCGGTGCGTTCGACTCGCCCATCCCGGCCTCAGGCACGTGGGTCTTCGCGATCCGCGCGCGCAACACCAACGGCACGTTGTCGGTGGCGGCGAAGTACATCACCAAGAACCTCGGCAAGAATCTGGCGGAGCTGCAGGAGGAGATGCAGCAGGCGATCGATCAGACCACCGAAGAGATCCGGCAGGGTTTTCTCGAAGCGGCGGCGCGGGATCAAGAGCTCGCTGACAAGCTCATTCAACAGGCGCAGGACTTGGCAAACCTGCAGGCGCTTGTCGAGGCGCCGGAGTGGATGGACCAAGCGTGGCCGGCCGGCTCGATCGTCAAGCACGCCGGCAGCCTTTATGTGGCCAAGCAGGACGTGCCGGTGGGCACGGCGATCACCGACACAGCGTATTGGTCGTTCATCGGGCAGTACGCGAGCTTGGCCGAAGCGGTAGGCGCCATCGGCGTGGCAATGCAGCAGGTCACCACCGACGTGCAGCAGGTGGATCAAGAGCTGCAGATCCTCGCGCAGGATGTGAGCGGGGTGCGGTCCAGCCTCGCGGGCAAGGCAGATGCGTCGGCGGTGCAAGCGATGAACACGCGCCTGACGCAGGCCGAGAACAATATCTCGTCCCTGTCGCAGCTGATCAGCACCGTGCAATCCACGCTGTCTGGTAAGGCAGACACCAGCGCGCTACAGGCCTTGCAATCTCAGGTGAGCCAGCAGGGCAACGAGATCAATGCGCAGAGCACAGCCATCACCTCGGTAACGTCAAAGCTCGGTGGTCGGCCGAACATCCTGCCGAATGGCGGGTTTGAGAGCGGCATTTGGACCAATGGCTCTGCGAGCGGCTTTATCGTCTCCGATGGAGCATGGGGACGCATCATGACCCACACTTCGCCGTGGAGCATTGGCATTGGTGGGCAGGCAGTTGCCTCAAGCCGCTTTCCAATCAACGCGGGCGAGACCCTGACCGTCTCCTGGGACAGCGTGCTGTTCGCCCAGGCCGGGCAAGTCAGCATGGACATTGAATGGTTCCGCGCGGATGGCACCTACATCAGCAGTTCGACGCGTAGCCCAATCATCAGGGCGACGCACAACTTCATGGATGGCGATGCACGGCGTCAGGAGCGTGCCTTTACGCGGACTCCGCCGACGGGATGCACGCAGGCCCAGGTGCGTCTCATCTGGGAAAGCATCAGTGGGTGCACCGCACTTGGCTTTCGTCGGGTCAAGATCGAATACGGCGCACTCCCCGCAACGCCCTACAGCGCAGACGCAACCGTCGTTGGTCAGGCTTCGGCCACTCAGTCGCTGACCACCCGTGTCACGCGGGCCGAAAATGGCGTCGCCAGCTACGAGGCTGCTGCGACGCTGGCGCTAGACGTGAACGGTCGTGTGGCCGGCGTTCGCTCGGTCAACAACGGGACAACTGCAACGATCGATTTTGCTTTCGACAAGGTGCGGTTCATCGGGGTGGACGCTGGGCAGGGCCGGAGCGAGATCGTCAACGGCAAGATCTACTGCTACGCGCCCAACGGCGTGCAGGTGGTGGCCATCGGAGCGGGCGTATGACGACGTTCTTACGGGTCACAGATGAGGCAACCAATGTCGTGCTGCTGCAGGTTACCGATCAGTCTGATTCGGATTTGCTCACGCAGCACATGGGTGCGATCGGGATCGCCAGCGGGGCTAACGGCTCAGTTGCGGTGCCCATCACCGGCAGCGCCAACCAGCTGTATTACTGGTTTGTCGCCGATAGCGGGGCAGGCAATGCGCTGCTGCCGTACATCACTGACGACGGCAACACGATCACCTGGAGCGCGCCGTCTGCCACCTTGACTGCCCGGGCCGGCGGCACGTTGTTCTACGGGAGGTTTTGACGTGGCATTCGTTCGCATCAATGCCGGTCCCAATCGGGTGGTGATCTCGGAGGACTGGAAGAATCTAGCTCTCGCATCCAAGCAGACCATCACGCCCAGTGGCAGCGGCGTGCTGAAGACGTGGAGCCTGACCGTGGCCGGGACCAACCCGGCGCTGGCGTTTCTGGGCGAGAGTAATGCTGTGCTCGCCCAGCGTACTCAGAGCGGCAACAGCTTCACCTTTACGGGCTGGACGACGGGTGGCAGCTTCACCGCGTACGTGTTCGATGAACCCAACTTCGGGCGCATGAAGTACTTCTGGGTCCGCAATCCTACAAACAATCAGGTCGTGTTCGACGCAACCCTCAAGTACATGAAGGTGCGAGGACTGCTGCAGGGCAATGCCAACCAGGGCGGATCTATCACGCTGCCCGCCGGCCGGACCTACGCCGCGCTCGCCGGCTCCACTGGCAACATCATGCTCGCAATCGGTGGCTTGATAGGGGGCGGGCCGCAGTGGCAGGTGCAGGTGCTCTGGCGTAAGGGTGTGGTCAACATCAACGGCAATGTCGCATCAATCTCCGCCATCGACACCGCCCAGGATCTGCGCACCGGTACCGACCGAAATCCTCAGCCACCCCCTGGCAACTACGGCCAGGCCTGGGTGCGCGCTCCCATCCTCGACGTTACAGGCTACTGACATGCTCATCAGCGAAAACCCAACCTTCGGCACGCAGACGAAAATCGTGTCCCCTCGCATCGAGATCCGATGGAACCCGGCCACCAACGATGGGCCGGTTGAGTTCCACCTCGAGCAGATGACCACCAAGCCGCACCCCGACGGCTGGACGCAGACGCTGGAGCGGTCATTCCTGCGCGTGCTCACCGTGCAGATCAGCGACCTGATCGGCCGCAGCTACGACATCACCGCTCCGGCAACGCAGGGAGTTGACCCGGCAACCGGTCAGTCTGTGGAAATGCCGGGCGAGACAGTCACTGAACTTGGCGTGCATCTGCTGCTGGGCATCAAGGCGGCCACGCGCGCGGCCTACGATGCGAACGTGGCGACACTTGACCCGGATGCAGACCCGCTGGCGCAGCAGATCACGATCATCTGGAACCCGATCAACGACACCGGCACTGTCACGTTCCAAGTCGAGGACCGGGGCACCGCCCTTGGCGTGCTGGCAGCGCCGATCGCCGACCTGATCACGCCGACATACGCCATCCGCTACCCGGGGGCTGAGGCGACGCAGGAGCTCGCAGGCTGGAAGCTCCAGGCGCTGATAAAGGCGGCAACTGACAGCGCCATCGCTGCCAGCTTGGCGACCGCCGAACCGCAGGCGGCGTGACGGTTGTGCCAGCAGGTTAGCGGCCGCCCTCGGCGATCTTGCGGACGCTGCTGCGGTCCTGAAACTTAATGCTCCAGGGCGTGATCAGATAGCCCGGCCGGCGGTAGTAGATGGCCGGGATGTGATCTTCGCGCGCGTCCTTCGCGATGCCGTTGACGAGCAGATAGGGTGCCGCGGTCTTCGGCACCTCGCACCAATCCTGGCGCCCATCGGTCTTGAGCGCCAGGGTGTATGGGCCGGAGCCCATGATTTCGCCACACACGACGGAGCGGGTGCTCACCGACGCTGCGCGGGCGCGCGGCGCGATCCGAACCACGAAGGCGTCAAGGCTCTCACCGGCAGCGGACGTTTCGCGGTGCAGTTCCGTTGCATGGCCGGATTTCATCGGCGATCGATCGGCGGCGAAGGCTGAAAGGGTGGCGCCAAGCAGCACCAGAGTGGCGGTGGCAAAAACTGGATGCATTACGTTCTCCTGATCGGCTACACCGGGCAATGCCGGCGGCGCGAGATCGTCTCGGCGCGCTACCAAGATGCTTTGCGCCTGCTCAGGAAAAAACGTTCACTTGCACTGGCGGCGCACAACCCCAGTGAGGAAAAATCCGACCCCACTTTGCGGTCCCGCCCGATATGTGCAACCCCATGCCGGTGGCAATCTACACATGCCGGACGCGGGGCCACAGGCCGCTCACCCGCGTGGCGCCTGAGCAGCGTCGGCCCGGCTCTTATACGAAACCGTCGAGGTCTTCACGCGTCAGCACGCCTAGGCGGTAGCCCCATGACGCCACCAGCTCAACGATGGTTGGCGCCTCCGCTGGGAATGCATACAGCAGTTCCGCTTCGAACTGGTTGAGCACTTCCAGTGGCTCTGAAGCACAGGCAAGCCGCTGCTGCAGTTGTTCGAAGAGGCTGGGCTGGCTGGTGTCCATGAAAAGCAGTCTACGGCGCCGCGTCTCAAGCGCTGAGACGGCCCGGCCGATACTGGTCGCATGGATAGAGCCGAACTCCGAACCCATCTGGAAAACCTCGATGCCGCGGTGCAGCCGCTGCTGAAGAGCAGCCCCGACCTTTGTCACTTCTGGCAGGCCTTTGCCGGCATGGCCGACGTCATCGAGGACGGCGCCATCACGGGCGACGATGCCAAATTCGTGTCCCGGCGGCTCGACGAGATCCTGGCCTGGCATGGCCTCGAAGATCGCGACCGCGACTGCTGAGGGACCGCGATGTGCTACTCCGCCGAGATCCAGGCCGATTACCGCAAGCTCGTGCGGCACTACGGCGCCACCATGTCGCTGAAGGAATTCGCGAAGCTGTGGTTACGCGAGAACGACGTGAAGCGGCCCAAGACCCCGAAGGCGATGGACGATGCCTTTCGCGCCGGCGGAGACGGTGGCCTGGCCGACATTGCCGCTGAGCTGGCTGCCTGGGACGCTGAGGACATGCAGAGCCTGGAGCAGGAGCTGTTCAAGCAGGCCCGGCGATTGGCCGATGCCGAGCGGGTGCTGGCCAGCGGCAAGCCGACCAAGAAGGCAGCCACCGACCAGCGCATCGCCACCACCAAGATCGAGCAGATCAAGGGGCGCATCGCGGACCTGCAGCGGACTGAGCCCAAGGCGCGGGATTACCGCATCTTCCCCGGCTACTACGCGCCAGTGATGATCTCCGAGAGCGGGCAGCGCGTCATCAAACCGATGCGCTATCAGTGCCGACCCGCCGGCAAGCCGCCGATCTACGATACGAAGTACCCCGGCACCTATAACGCCCGCCGGGACAACCTGCAGGGCTTCTGGCGCGAGCAATTCGGATACACGCACGGCCTGCTGGTCGTCGGCAGGTTCTACGAGAACGTGGAAGGGCCAGACGGCAAGAACCGCGTGGTGCAGTTCCAGCCCAGCGACCGCGAGCCCATGCTGGTGGCTTGCCTGTGGTCGCGCTGGACGGACCCGGCCGGCGAGCAGCCGGACCTGCTGAGCTTCGCCGCGATCACCGACGAGCCGGAGCCGGAGGTTGCGGCTGTCGGACACGACCGGACGATCATCAACATCAAGCCCGAGCACATCGACGCTTGGCTGAACCCAGATCCGGCGGACCTCCAGGCGCTGCAGGCGATCTTCGACGATAAGCGCCACCCGTTCTATGAGCACCGGCTCGCCGCGTGATC
This sequence comes from Xanthomonas sp. DAR33341, assembly GCF_003992815.1. Taxonomy (NCBI): domain Bacteria; kingdom Pseudomonadati; phylum Pseudomonadota; class Gammaproteobacteria; order Lysobacterales; family Lysobacteraceae; genus Xanthomonas; species Xanthomonas sp. DAR33341. The sequence continues at coordinate 157,829 of NZ_QEYV01000025.1, forward strand.
AACCAACTTCCCTACGCGAGCTAGCCAACATGCCTTCACGATCCGCCCACCGTGCTGCGCTCCAGCGCTCCAAAGAGCCCGGCGTCATTGCTCCCGAAGGCCTGGCGTTGCCGGGTCTGCCTGCCGCTATGAACTGGCACAACCCCGTCGTCGGCGAGAACATCAACCGGGGCGAATGGCAAATATTGCGTGTCGGTCCAGGAGGCGCAGATGTCCTCGCGAGCGTCAGGCGTAACGGTACGGGCGACGCCGATGTGGCGCTGAATAAGGTGGAAAGCCCTTTGATACCACCGCATGTAACGTTGCCGATCGCTCAGGCTTTCGAGTTGGCGGCCGAGTTCGCCCGTAAGTCGTCAAGGTAGTCGGCCCAGGCCTGCATCAGTAGCCGCCTCTTCTCGATCAGCGCACCGCGCCGATAAGCGGCCTCTGCCTTGTTGCGGATCGCATGCGCCAGAGCCATCTCCACTACCTCGCCCGGCGTGTCCTGCGTCTCGGCGGCCCAATCGCGGAAGCACGACCGGAACCCATGCACCGTGAAGGGTAGGCCAAAGCCCTTGGGTGCCGGCTTCTGGACCAAATACAGCATGGTGTTCTCGGACATCGCGAACGGAGGTAGCTTGCGATCCAGGCCACGCAGGATGGTCAGTGCGGCCGTCGACAGTGGCACGAAGTGATCACGGCCGCCCTTCATGCGCTCCGCCGGGATAGACCAGATACCGGCAGCGAGGTCGAACTCATCCCAGCTGGAACCGGTCACCTCCTCAGTCCGCGCCGCGGTGAGGATGGTGAACTGGAGTGCCCGTCGGCTACGGGCGTCGCGCTCACGTAGCCTGGCCATGAAGGCGGGCGCATCGCCGTACGGCATCGCGGCGTGGTGCTGGGGCTTGCGCACCTTGCTCGGCCTGGGCAGAAGATTGTCCAGATGGCCACGCCAGCGCGCCGGGTTGTCGCCCTGGCGGTGGCCATGGACCTTCGCCCAGTCGAGCACGCGCTCGATGCGCGCGCGCAGGCGCGACGCGGTCTCTGTCTTGGTGGTCCAAATCTGCCTCAGGCACGCCATCACGTGAGCCGTGTCGATATCTGCCACGGGCATGTCCCGCGCCGGCCCGTGGTCTCGCAGCGACTGCGTCCATTGCTCCGCCTGGGCATCGTTCTTCCAGCCGGCCTTCTGGCTTTCGATGAGCGCATCGGCGCACGCGCCAAACGTCAGGCCGACCGACCTGGCCTGCACACGCGCGGTAATGGGGTCACGGCCTTCCAGCAGCGTGCGCCGGTGCTCGACGACAGCGCGCCGAGCCTCCTGCAGGCTGACCAGCGTGGTCGAGCCCAGTCCCATCTCCCGCCGGCGGCCGCGCAGTTGGAATCTGAAGACCCAGGACTTGGCTCCGGTTGGTCCCACGAGCAGATATAGACCGCCGCCGTCAGCGTGGTAGCCTTGCGCTGTGATGGTTTGGGCCGCCCTGGCGCTCAATCGATTGGTGGGCCTAGCCATGCTGCCCCATGCTTTGCCCCATGTTTCTACGTGCGATTGCGTGATCCAGCATGATCTGAATAGAGCGTCGCATGGCTTGCGACGCAAGCATCTTGAGTCCTGCTGAGACTGCGTGAGAGGGCAATATCGGCCTCTCGCTCCGCCAGTGTTCTAAACGCCCGCAAATCACTGATTTGCGGGCGTTTTTATTTGTGCTACGCGTTCGTCGATAAGGCCATATTGGTTGAAAGCGTTCGTCTGGGCGCTGCAACGCTGAGCGTCGTCGGATTCTGGGATCCGTGGGTGCTCGCTGACGCTAGTTCAACTCTGCAGGCGCGTCCGAGCGCACTCAGGCCAGCAGTGAGTACGGCGAAAGGGTCGCGCTGTGCGCGTGTCGTCAGTACCCACAGTACTTCAAGAAGGTCGGCTCTGAGCTCGGCTGCTAGCCGGAGGCTTGCAACTAGCCTTTGCGTCTCTCACCAGCTCACATCTGAAGCATGAGATGTGCTGGCTAGCGAAGGCCCTTGTCTTGCTCGCATCGCTCGACGGTCGATAGCGACGCGTCAGGCGCCTGCAGCGCGATCGCGAGCTGCGTTGTCGCATTACGAAGAGGTCGCGCCCTGTTTGCTTGGTGCCAGTCCGCCAGATTTCGGCGCAGCTCTGCGACATGTCATTCCATCCGCATGGTTGTGGGCATGCGCTTGTAGGCATTGCGCGAGACACAGGGCGAGGCAGCACTCCATTGCCGTGTGCGCCAGCGTGCCGTATGAGGCATGGAGCGGGGTGCATCGACGTGAGCGATAAAGCCTCGTATCGATGGTGTCTTGAGCACTCCGGTTTTTGCCATCTTGCGCATGCAGGCGGGTGGCATACGAAGACACTGCTTCTGCGCGCGAGATTGCAGCGTTTGGATCTGTTGCTGCTGCAAATAGACCGGTGCACCAATCCACTCCTGTGGACCATCAAGGAGTAAGGATCAAGACCAAAACCAAAACCAGGGTCGAAGGCCCAGAGCGAAAGGCCTATCGATGTTCGGCGTTCGAGGTTGGCGGCGCAGCGATCGAGGTCTTACACCCCATTCGCTCGCCTGCCCGGGCTGCCATGAATGGCACTCAGGACGGGCGTCATTGCCGCTTCGCGAGCACGCGTCGCCTCTGTCCTACACATCTGAACCGCCCTGTCGATGCGGCATGTGGTGGGGGGTCAAGTAACCGGCACCTGGGTCGCTAAGGACGTAGACCATATCTCGGATGTTGACGTGATGCGCCTATCGAACCTGCTTGGACGCGTGTTCTCCTTCTGGGGTCGCGGGCTGCGCCACAAGGTCGCAGCGGTGGACCGGGTGATGGCGGTCATCGAGTTCGACCTGGACGGCCGCATTCTGGATGCGAACCCGAACTTCCTGGCCCTGATGGGGTATCGACTGGACGAGGTGATCGGCCAGCACCACCGCATGTTCGTGACGGCCGCAGATCGCGACAGCGAAAGCTATCGGCACTTCTGGGAGGGGCTGCGGCGCGGAGACTTCAATGCCGGGCGCTTTTGCCGGCTGGATAAACGCGGGCACGAGGTGTGGATCAATGCCTCCTACAACCCGTTGCTGGATCGATCCGGCAAGGCGTATCGCGTGGTGAAGTACGCCACCGACATCACTGCGCAGGTACGCCAGACAGCCGATTTCGAGGGGCGCATCGACGCCATCGACAAGGTGATGGCGGTCATCGAGTTCTCGCTGGACGGCACGGTGCTCGCGGCCAACCAGAATTTCCTGCAAGTGATGGGCTACCGGCTCGAGGAGATTGTCGGCAAGCATCACCGTATGTTCGTCGATGCCGGCACGCGCCAGTCGGCGGAGTACCGCGCGTTCTGGGATTCGCTCGGGCGCGGTGCCTTCGATGCAGGCCGCTATCGGCGCATCGGCAAGGACGGCAGGGAGGTATGGATCCAGGCGTCCTACAACCCGGTGCTCGACGAGCATGGGCGCCCGTACAAGGTGGTCAAGTACGCCACCGACGTGACCCGCCAGGTGATCGATTCGGCCGATGCGGATGGGCGCATCCGGGCGATCGACAAGGTCATGGGCGTGGTCGAGTTCGACCTGCAAGGGAACGTGCTCGGTGCGAACGAAAACTTCCTGACCATCATGGGGTATCCGGCTGCCGAGGCGATCGGCCAACACCACAGCGTGTTCGTGGATGCGGCCTACCGCGCGTCCGAGGAGTACCGGCAGTTCTGGGCGAAGCTGGCGAGCGGCCAGTTCGATGCGGAACGTTATCGCCGATTGCGCAAGGATGGCAGTGCGGTGTGGATCCAGGCTTCCTACAACCCGATCCTGGATGTCTCCGGGCGGCCGTACAAGGTGGTCAAATACGCAACCGACGTCACCGATCAGGTGCGTTCGGCCGAGCGGATGCGCGATTTGATGCTGCAGACCATGAGCATTGCGCAGAACGTGCAGCGCGAGGCGCATCATATTTCAGTGAGCAACCAGGAGCTGGTCAGTCGCGTGTCTACGCAGTCTGCCGCGGTGGCGCAGACCTCGAGCACGATCGATCAGCTGGCCGCAACGGTGCGGGCCAATTCCGAGAATGCCGGTTCGGCGCGGCGCATGGCCGAAGACTCGGCCACGGTGGCGCGGCGCGGTGCCGACGTCATTGCCGATGTGGTCAAGACCACCGCCGGCATTCGCTCGGCGACCGACCGCATCGGTCAGATCATCGAGGTGATCGACGGCATCGCGTTTCAGACCAACATTCTGGCCCTGAACGCTGCGGTCGAGGCGGCGCGTGCGGGCGAGCAGGGGCGCGGTTTTGCGGTGGTGGCGACCGAAGTGCGTAGCCTTGCGCAGCGCTGCAGCGTGTCGGCCAGGGAGATCCGGTCCTTGATCGACCACGCGACCGATCAGGTCGGCGATGGCTCGCGCCTGGCCGAGCAGGCCGGTGTAGTGATGCAGGAGATGGTGTCTTCGGTCCTGCGGGTCACTGCGACCGTGGAGCAGATCGCCGCCGCCAGCCATGATCAGGCGCTGGACATTTCCAGCGCCAATACCGCGTTGCAGTCGATCGGCGTGCAGGCGCGCGACCAGGCGCAGATGGTGGGCGACTTGGCGCGTTCGGCGCGCGTGCTGGAAGACGATGCGGATGCGCTGTTCGCCTTGGTCAACGGCGATGCGGATGGCGGGGCGGATCGTGCGCCAGTGCAGGTCGATGCGCAGGCTGCGCGGCGCGCGACAGCGAAGGTGGCGTGATGATGGTTCACTGCGTCCCGCACCCGACGTCGTGATGTTCCCTTAGATCCTGCACTTCCTTGTAGTGGATCTCGGCGCAAGTGGCCGAACCTGCGGTGCTGGGGCGTTCGCTGCCATCAGCGCCGCTGCGATGACATACAGACCGTCGCGATGATGGAGCGAGCTGCAATTGGCAACTCACACATCGCAGAGCGCGCAACTCGCAGCGCGAGTGGCATTTTGCGTCTCGCGGCTATTGGCTGCCAAGCTGCAGGATGCAAGTCGCCTGCCATGAGCTGCCACGTCACGGCTGGCCAGCTCCACGAGACTGCGCACAAGACAAAGCCCGCGTACGCGGGCTTTGTTTGCTTCGGCACTGGCCAGCGCATCGCACGCCAATCTTGGCAGGTACGCCATCCAGCCCGCCCTGGACGCTTACTTGGGCAGGTCGAACACCAGTACTTCGGCATCGCGTGCATCGGCCAGCACGATTTCCGGCTCGCCGACGATCTGCACCGCGTCGCCAGCCGACAGCGCCTGCCCATTGACGCTCAGGCTGCCACGCGCCACCTGCACGTAGCCGATGCGGCCTTCGGCCAGCGGCTGCTGCAGACGCGCCTGGCCATCCATGATCGAGGCATACAGGCGTGCGTCCTGGTGCAGGCGCAGGGAGCCGTTGTCGCCGCCTGGCGAGGCGATCAGGCGCAGTTGATTGCGCTTGCTGTCGGCATCGAAGTGCTTTTCTTCGTAGCTCGGCTCGATGCCGGCACGCTCGGGCATTACCCAGATCTGCAGGAAGTGCACGGGCTCGCTGGCCGAGTGATTGAACTCGCTGTGAGTCACGCCGCTGCCGGCGCTCATGCGCTGCACGTCGCCGTAATGCAGGACCGAGCCGGTGCCCATGCTGTCCTTGTGCTCCAGCGCGCCGCCCAGCACGTAGGAAATGATCTCCATGTCGCGGTGTGCGTGGGTGCCGAAGCCTTCGCCTGGCTGCACCTTGTCCTCGTTGATCACCCGCAGCGGGCCAACGCCCATGTGGCGCGGGTCGTGATAGCTGGTAAAGGAGAAGGTGTGGCGTGAGGACAGCCAGCCATGTTCGGCGCGGCCACGGGTTTCGCTCTTGCGGACATTCAACATGCTGCTTCTCCTTGAAAGGTTCGAAATTGGCGCTGGAAGGAATCGGGGTCCAGCGGCTTGATGCGTAGTCTCCGCCTCTATCTTCGCCACAAAAAGCGAGTAGATTTGGCCATTACCATCGAAAATTTCGAACAATGAAAATCAGCCTGGAAGCGTTGCAGATCCTGGATGCCATCGACCGGCGTGGCTCGTTCGCTGCCGCGGCCAAGGTGCTGTTCAAGGTGCCTTCGACGATTTCCTACACGGTGTCCAAACTCGAAGAGGATCTGGGCGTGCAGCTGTTCGAGCGGGTGGGGCCGAAGGCCACGCCTACCCAGGCTGGCCGCGAGCTGTTGCGCGAGGGACGCCACTTGCTGCGTGCCGCGCAAGAGCTGGAGGTGCGGGTGCGGCGCGTGGCTTCCGGCTGGGAGTCGGAGTTTGCGATCGGGCTGGATGCGGTGCTGCCTGCGGCCTTGCTGCAGTCGCAGATCCTGGACTTCTACACCGTGGCCGACAGTACGCGGCTGCGTGTGCTGAGCGAGTCGTTGTCGGGCAGTTGGGAGGCGCTGCTGGACAGGCGCGTGGACCTGATCGTGGCGGCGGGCGAGGGGCCCAGCGGTGGCGGCTATGTGGCCGAGCCGATCGGCACGTTGCGGTTCGTGTTTGCCGTGGCATCCACCTCTCCGCTGGCGAATGCCGGCCTGCTGGGCGCGGCCGAGTTGGCCGAACACCGTGCGATCGCAGTGGCGGACTCGGCGCGGCGCCTGCTGCCGCGCACGGTCGGGCTGCTCTCCGGACGCGATGTGCTCACCGTGCCCGACATGCGCACCAAGCTGCTGCTGCAATTGGCCGGCGTCGGCTACGGCTTTCTGCCCGAGCCGTATGCGCGCGGGGCGCTGCAGGAAGGCCGGCTACGCGAGGTGCAGGTGGAAACCCGCAAGCCCGACGAAACCTTTTATCTGGCATGGCGGCCGGGCGAGGAGGGGGAGGCATTGAGCTGGTGGCGACGCGCCTTGCGCAGCGAGGGCCTGTTCGAGCGCTGGTTGCACGCCTTGGCCGCAACGTATCGTTCCGTCGCTGCCGGGCAGTCGCCGCTGTGAGGGAAGACGGATAATGGTCGCCCGCCATCGCGCAGGGTCGTCGCATGCAAGGCTTGATCGAACAGTACGGATTGGCGCTGGTGTTCGCCAACGTGCTGGCGTTGTCGCTCGGGCTGCCGGTGCCAGCGTTGCCGACCCTGGTGCTGGTCGGCGCCAGCTATGCGTTGCAAGGTGGCAGCGATGCCTGGCTGGCCGGGCTTGCAGCGTTGGCGGTCTCTGTCGCGGCAAGTCTCTTGGGCGATCTGGTCTGGTATCTGGCCGGTCGCCGCTTCGGTAACCGCACCTTGCAGTCGCTGTGTCGGCTGTCGTTGTCGCGCGACAGCTGCATGAAACAGACCGAGCGCTTTTTTTCGCGCTGGGGCGTGCGCGTGCTGGCGGTCGCCAAGTTCGTGCCGGGCCTGTCGATGGTCTCGGTGCCGATGGCCGGGGCAATGCGGGTACGTCCTGCGGCGTTCCTGCGATACGACGCCGTCGGTGCATCGTTGTGGGCATTGGTCGGCTTGAGTGTGGGTGCTGCGTTCGCGCCTCAGGTGCAGGACGTGCTTGCCTTGCTGTCCGAACTCGGCGCGGGCGCAATCGTGGTCTTGGCCGCGTTGCTGGCCGGCTATGTCGGTTGGCGCTGGTGGCGACGGCAGAGCCTGTTGCGATCGCTGGAGCATGCGCGCATCGCGGTAGACGAGTTGGTGCCGTTGCTGGCCGGCGAAGAAAGCCTGCGGCCGACCGTGCTGGATATCCGTGCCCCGGGCTATCGCCAGTTGCAGCCATACGCCATTCCTGGCGCCGTGTTCGCCGACGAGCGTCAGCTGGCGCAGATCCTTGCCAGCGTGCCGCGCGATCGCAGCGTGGTGATCTACTGTGCGTGTCCGGACGAGGTGTCTGCAGCATGGCTGGCTGCGCGGATGCGCGAGCGCGGGTACCGCGATGTGCGGCCACTGCTGGGTGGTCTGGACGCATGGCGCGATGCCGGGCACCCGGTGACATCGCTGGTGCCAGTGGCGGTGGTTGCCGACGCGAACGCTGCTGCTGCCACGGCCTGATTGCGCGTGAGGCGGTGCGTGCGGTGACGGCGGCGCGCGTTCTGCTGAGAGATCGGCATCGCCCGACGGAACGGCGCACTGCAATGCAACGCACTGCGCACCAGCGTTTGCTTCGGCAGAAACGACGGGTAAAAAAAAGACCAGCAAGCTGGTCGTTTTCTTCGAGATTGGTGCGCCCGGAGAGATTCGAACTCCCGACCGCCTGGTTCGTAGCCAGGTACTCTATCCAACTGAGCTACGGGCGCATATCTTGTTTTGACTTGCAGATCTGACGCGGGGCGATCGGATCTTTTAACTTAAAAACAGCGCGTGAGTGCTGTCTTCTTCTTGTTCTGAGGATGGTGCGCCCGGAGAGATTCGAACTCCCGACCGCCTGGTTCGTAGCCAGGTACTCTATCCAACTGAGCTACGGGCGCCTCGTCAGGAGCGGAATTATGCGGATGAGCGACGGGTCCGTCAATCCCTTTGTGAAATTCCAGCGTCGTTGCGGTCGTGGTCAGGCGCGCGACGCAGCGCAGCGACCACGGCCGCAGGCGTTTTCATCCAGGCGAAATGATCGCTGCGTGCGCCGAGTTGCACATCGTCCAATCGCACATGGTGTGGGTGTGTTTGCGGCATCTTGTCGAGTAATGCGCGCAGCGCATCTGCTGGGCCCCACGTGTCGCGCGCAAGGGTCACTGCGCGAATCGGCACGCGCAGTTGGCCCAGCGCCTGTTCCAGATCCCATGGCGCGCCTGCCGCGCGATAGCGATTGCTGCGGCCGACCTGTGCCCAATCGGCAATCAGACTGCGTGCTTCGGTGCCGCCAAAACCGAGCTTGCGCCCGTTCAGTACGCCCTGCCTGCGCGCCAGCCATGGCAACAACCGAAACGCCAAGGGCAGGCCGTAACGCATGGGGACGGGAAAATTGCGCCAGTACGGCGAGCCGCTGGCCACCAGCCAGAGCTGGGAGAATTGCACCGGATGCAGCGCGGCGTAGCAGCACGCGAGCTGACCGCCAAGGCTGTGTCCACCGATCATGCGCGGCAGCTGCGGGTCGTGGATATCGAGTAGGGCGTGGCTGGCGGGGAGATCGTCTGCAAGCAGCGTGCGATAGCCTCAATCGTGCTCACGCGACGGGCGCAGCGTGCTGCTGCCATTGCCGCGCCATTCGTGCACATACACCGCAACCCCGGTGGACGCGAGCGCTTGTGCGAACGGTTGGTAATGCCGCGCTGCCACGCCCAATGCCGGCAGCCACAGCAGCGTTGTGGTCGGGTGCGGCGGCGCGCAACGGATGATTTGCCAGCGGTGCCCATCTGCAGCGCTGGCGAGCAGGGTATCGGTCTGCACGCTCATGCGCCGGGCGCGGCGCCGAAGTGGTCGAGCACCAGCACATCGCTCTGGCCGGGGCGTTGGCCGATGCGAATGGCGCGGGCAACGTAATCGATCGCCGCTTCGCAGGCATTGAGCAGCGACAGGCCCTGGCACAGCTGCGCGGCGATGGCTGCCGACAGGCTGCAGCCGGTGCCGTGCGCATCGACCTGCAGGCGCGGATGCATGAACACGTCCTGGGTCACGCCGTCATCGAAGCGGTCGAGCACGCGTGCGCCCTCGTGCAGATGTCCGCCCTTGAGCAACACCGCGTTGGCCCCCAGGTCGAGCAAGGCGGCGGTGGCATGTTCGGCGGCGTCGGCGCTGTCGATGCGGCGGCCTGTCAGTAGCTCGGCTTCGGGCGTATTGGGGGTCACCAGGGTGGCCAGCGGCAGCAAGCGCGTGCGCAGCGCATCCAATGCCGCATCTTCGAGCAGGCGCGCGCCGCTGGTGGACACCATCACCGGGTCGAGCACCACGAACGGCGGGCGATACCGCTCAAGCAGGTCGGCCACGCAATGAATGATGTCGGCATTGGCCAGCATGCCGAGTTTGACCGCCTGGATCTCGAAATCGGCGAAGCATGCATCCACCTGCGCCTGCAGAAAGGGCAGTGGTGGAAGATGCACGGCGGTGACGGCGCGGGTGTGTTGCGCGGTCAATGCGGTAATCGCCGACAACCCGTGCACGCGGTGCGCGGCGAAGGTCTTGAGGTCGGCCTGGATGCCGGCGCCCCCGCCGGAGTCGGAGCCGGCGATGCTCAATGCAGACAGCGTACTGGGCGTAGTCATGTGGCGATTCTGCACTGCTGGCTGGAGGATGTGCGCATCATCCTGTGCGCCAGCGACGCCATTGCAGATAGGCGACATAGCCAGCGCCGGTCGATCCGGTGAGGCTGGCGGGCAGGTAGAGCGCGTCGTACTGCCAGCGCTGGAACAGCAAGGTACCGAGGATGCTGCCGCCCAGAAAGCCGCTGATGATCAGCGCGCTCAGCGTGAGGCGGCGCACCTGCAGCGGGCGCCCGCGCAGCAGGTGTCCCAGGCCGATGCCCAGGTCGGTGAACATGCCGCTCAGATGCGTGGTGCGGACCGCGGCGCCGCTGAGGCTGGTCGCCATCGCATTCTGCAGGCCGCAGGCGCCAGCGGCGCACAGGACGCCGCCGACATGATGCAACTTGAACAGCGCAGTCGCGCCCAGCAACAGCAGCGCCTCGATCATCAGCGCGGCGCCGTAGCGCTGTCCAAGCCGCAAGACATCGTCTTCGATGATCAGTCCGCTGAGCATGGCGCCTGCGCAGAAGGCGATGAGGACGCCGCAGAGAAAGCCGATGTCCGGTGCGGTGTTTTGCGCCAGGGCAACGCCAAGCAGACTGGTCGTGCCGGTGAGGTGGCTGACCACCTGGTGCTCGGAGCCCAGGTAGCCCACCACATTGACCATGCCGGCCACGGCCGACAATGCCACCGCGCCAATCCAGACCCAGCGCGGCAGCAGGATTCCCATCTCGGGTCAGGGGCTACCGTTGATTGCAATCTGCGAGAACGCGCCGGTCTGCGGGTCGTACAGCGCGCCCCAGAACATGCTGCCGCCGTCGCAGACCTGGATCGCTTCCCTCGCCGGTTTCACCGGCGGGTCGTTGGGGAGCTTGAACGCGTTGATGTAGATCAACTGCTGGCCCTGGATCACCACACCCACGTATTGGCGGTCGAACTCGCGCGGCTCGGCAATGGTGGGCGTCAACGCATCCTGCCGCGCTTCGAGCTGTTCGACCTGCTGATGGCTTGGCGCCCAATAGCCGCTGATCCGGCCTGGATGCCGCGCCGGGCTGTCGCGCGAGCAGGTCTGCAACACCTGTTCGGCCACGCTCTGCCGGGTGATGATCCAGGACTGTCCGTTCTTGAGATTGGTCGGCACGCTGGATGGCCCCTGCGTGCTGGCGCAACCGGCCAGCGCGATCGCGGCGAGCGCCGCCGCGCCGCGATATGCGCGCATCACAACACCTCCGAAGCGAAGTCGGCCAGACGCGAGCGCTCGCCGCGACGCAGCGTGATGTGCGCGCTATGCGGCCACGCCTTGAAGCGATCCACCGCGTAGGTCAGCCCCGAAGTGGTTTCGGTGAGGTAGGGGGTGTCGATCTGTTCGACGTTGCCGAGGCACACGATCTTGGTGCCGGGGCCGGCACGGGTGATCAGCGTCTTCATCTGCTTGGGCGTGAGGTTTTGCGCCTCGTCCAGGATCAGATACCGCGACAGGAAGGTGCGGCCGCGCATGAAGTTCATCGAGCGGATCTTGATGCGACTGGCGAGCAGGTCGTTGGTGGCCGCTCGGCCCCACGAGCCACCCTCCTGGTTGTGCGTGAGCACTTCCAGATTGTCGGTCAGTGCGCCCATCCACGGCGTCATCTTTTCTTCTTCGGTACCGGGCAGGAAGCCGATATCTTCGCCCACGCTGACGGTGGCGCGGGTCATGATGATTTCCCGGTAACGCTGCTGGTCCATGGTCTGCGCCAGGCCTGCAGCCAGTGCGAGCAAGGTCTTGCCGGTGCCGGCGGTACCGAGCAGGGTGACGAAGTCGATCTCCGGGTCCATCAGCGCGTTGAGCGCGAAATTCTGCTCGCGGTTGCGCGCCACGATGCCCCAGACCGCATGCTGACCGCTGCGGAAATCGTCGACCAGGCACAGGGTGGCCTTGCCGCCGCCAACCTTGGCCACGCGCAGCTCCACCTCGTCTTCGCCGGGCAGGTACAGGTACTGGTTCGGATACCAGTCTTCGTCCTCGGCCAGGACGATTTCGTAATGGGTGCGGCCGCGTTCGTTCCAGCTGCGCAGATCTTCGTTGTGCTTCTGCCAGAAATCTTCCGGCAGCTCGATGGCGCCGGTGAACAGCAGGCTGAAATCGTCCAGCGCACGGTCGTTTTGGTAGTCCTCGGCGACCAGGCCGCTGATGTAGGCCTTGATGCGCAGGTTGATGTCCTTGGACACCAGGATGACCGGCACATCCGGATTTTCTTCGCGCAGCGCCAGCACCGAGGCCAGGATCTTGTTGTCCGGCAGCATTTCGCCGAAGGTCCGGCCCGGATCGATCGGCTTGATCTGGAAAAACAGCCGGCCGATCGCGGCCTGGCCTTTAAGCTGGATGCCCTGCGGATGGCTGAGCAGGATGCCGGCCTGGATTTGCTCGGCGTTGGTGTTTTCCAGCAATTCGTCCAGGAAACGGCTGACCTGGCGTGCATTGCGGCTGACTTCGGAGGTGCCCTTCTTGGCGTTGTCGAGCTCCTCGATCACCTGCATCGGCAGGAACACATCGTGTTCCTCGAACTTGAACAGCGCGGTGGGATCGTGCATCAGCACGTTGGTGTCCAGCACGTAGATGCGCTTGCCTCGGGTCATTGGGTCTTCCAAGTGATGGAGCAGGGGCGAGCCATCACGCCTGCAGCTGCAGGGTGATGGAGGACGCGGGAAGCGAGGGATGTCACTGTTTGGCGTGCGCCTTTACTGCGGCCAGCACGGCCTCGGCATGGCCGGCGACCTTGACCTTGCGCCATTCCAGCACGACATGCCCTTCGGGCGACAGCAAGAAGGTGCTGCGCTCGATGCCGAGCACCTGTTTGCCGTACATGTTCTTTTCCTTGATCACGTCGAAGGCGCGGCACAGCGCTTCATCGCTGTCGCTGATCAACGGGAAGGTGAAGCCTTGCTTGGCGCAGAAGTTGTCGTGCGACTTCACCGAATCGCGCGAGACGCCCAGCACCATCGCACCTGCTTTTTTGAACTGCGGCAGCAAGGCGTTGAAGTCCAGGCCTTCGGTGGTGCAGCCGGGCGTGCTGTCTTTCGGATAGAAGTACAGCACCAGCCATTTGCCGGCATAGTCGCGCAGGGTGGTCTGGGTGCCGCCGGACAGCGCCAGCGGCAGGTCGAAGGTTGCAGCAGGGAGTTCGAATACAGCGTCGGTCATCGTTGCTCAGCCCAAAGTGGAGGGGCGTACGGCGCGGTCATGCCGGGCCGACGTCCATCCCATCATAAGCAGCCACATGGAAGCGTTTGGCAAGTGCGTCGAACTGCGCATTGCGCTGATTCAGCGGCTCGATGGTGTGGTGTTCTTTCTTGTCCACATGCAGGAAGTACGACTCTTCGTCGTCGCCATCGTCTTCGTCGCGTTCGCCGAGGAAGATGTCGATGACGCGATAGCCGTCCTGGGTCAGTTGCTCGGCGAGTTTCTGCAGCGGCTCCTGCGCGGGATCGGCGAAGAAGTACTCCCAGCGCAGCGGACCGTCGAGATTCCAATCGGTCTCCGAGCGGATGTGGTCGAACATCTGTTTTAGCGCAGAGATCGCGATGGCCATGGTTGGTGCCTTAGAACTTCATCGGGTCCATGATCGCGTCGAGATTGAGGTGATCACAGAATTCCAGGAAATCATCGCGCAAGGCGGCGATGTGCATGTTGGCCGGCACGCCGATCGTCACCTGCGCCGAAAACATCTCCGCGCCGGTCTGCATGGCGCGGTAGCGGGTGCTTTGCAGGTTTTCGATGGTGATGCCCTGGCGGTCGAAGAAATCGGCGAGCTGGAACAGGATGCCCGGCTTGTCGGCGGCGATCACTTCGACGATGTAGGGCAGTAGGTTGGACTGGGTCTGCTTGGGGCCGGTGCGATACCAGACCAGCTTGAGACCTTCCTCGCGTTCGAGCCGGGTCAGCATGGCTTCGAGCTTGGCGACCGAATCCCAGGAGCCGGTTGCCAGTGCGGTGACCGAGACGTCGCGCCCCACCGTGGCCAGACGGGCGTCCACGAGATTGCAGCCGCTGTCGGCGATGCGGCGAGTGACGGGCAACAGGGGGGACTCCGGATGCGTCGTGTAGGCGTTGATCAGGAGGTGATTTTCGGTCGGCGAAGGCCGGGGTGTAGAGTCGGTCAAAGGGGCTTCCGGCATTGCATCAGGCTGAATGGCCGCCCGGGCAGGCGCCCTGGCGGTGACCAGCATACTTGCCCGTGGTTTCGCGCCGCAAGTAACATGCAGGCGGTCGCAACCCGCGCGTGCGCGGGCCTTTTCCTGTCACGTAAGAGCAGCAGAATCTTGTCCCTTTCCGGCATCATCACCGCGCTGGCGACCCCCTTCGGTCCCGATGGCGCACTCGACCTGGATGCCTGGCGGCGGCTGCTGGAGCAGCAGTTGCACGGTGGCGTGCAGGGACTCGTGGTTGCCGGCTCCACCGGCGAAGCGGCGGCATTGAGCGACGACGAATACGACACCCTACTGCGCGCTGCCGCGGCGCAGGTGGCCGGTCGCGTGCCGGTGCTGGCCGGCACCGGCTTGTCCGGGACGGCAAAGACCATTGCGCAGACCCGTCGCGCTGCAGCGCTGGGCGCGCAGTACGCGCTGGTGGTGACGCCGCCCTACGTGCGTCCGACCCAGGCCGGGTTGAAGGCACACTTTCTGGCGGTGGCCGATGAAGGTGGCCTGCCGGTGGTGCTGTACAACGTGCCGGGCCGCACCGGCTGCGACCTGCTGCCGGAGACGGTGGCCGAGCTGGTGGGCCATCCGAACATCGTCGGTATCAAGGAAGCGCGTAGCGAACCCGAGCGCGTCGCCGCGTTGGTGGCCTTGCGCAGCGACAGTTTTGCGGTGCTCAGCGGCGACGACGGCAGCGCGGCGCACGCGATGCTGTCCGGCGCTGCCGGGCTGATCTCGGTCGCCTCCAACGCCTTGCCGGCGGCGTACCGGCGCCTGTGCGATCTGGCCCGCGATGGCCAGCGCGATGCTGCCGCTGCCTGGGACGCGCGGCTGAGGGAATACCACAGCTTCTGCGGAATCGAATCCAATCCCATCCCGGTCAAGGCGCTGCTGCAGCGCGCCGGGATCGGCCACGGCCTGCGCTTGCCGCTGCTGCCTCTTTCTGCGGCGCACCAGCCTGCCGCCGACCGCCTTGCCGCCGACGCCATTGCGTTGGAAGCGCTTTCCAGCCGCGAAATGCTCGCGGCCTGACCCAGGAGATCTATCGATGCGTCATTCCGTTTCCCCCGTCCGCGTGCTGTCGCTCGCGTTGCTGGCGACCGCCACCGTCGCTGCCACGAGCGGTTGCAGCTGGTTTCACAAGGGCGCGCGCGGCGACTATGCGCTGGCGCCGGAAGCCCGCCCACTGGAAGTCCCGCCGGATCTGAACCTGCCCGACACCTCCGGTGCGATGAAGGTGCCGACGCTGGCTTCGACCACCCAGCAGCAGACCAACACGCCGCCGTCGGCAAGCGCCAATAGCGGGTTTACCGTGCCGGGCGAGCGCGACGAGGTGTTCGGCAAGGTGGGCGCGGCATTGGCCGACATCCCCGGCCTGACCATCGCCAGCAAGGCGCAGATGCTCGGTTCCTATGACGTGAGCTACGAGGGTTCCAGCTTCCTGGTGCGCGTGGTCAAGGTCGACGCCGGCAGTTACGTGTCGGCCGTGGACCCACGTGGCATGCCGGCGACGGCGGCAGCGCCGGTGGCGGTGATCGCTGCGCTCAAGGGCAAGCTGGGCGGCTGAGGCCGGTGCGGTTTGCTGGATAGCAAAACGGGCGCCTTGGGCGCCCGTTTTGCGTTAGTGCGGAGTTGATGGCAACTGCATTGTGAGGTGCGGCAGCGGTGCGGCTCCGGGCCGCGCCCGGTCGTGCAGCTCAGCGCTGCAGCAGCGGCAATTTGTTGGGCTTGCCATCCCATTCGGCGGCATCCGGTGCCGGCTCCAGACGCACGGTCAGCACCGGCCAGGCCTTGGCGAGCTCGGCGTTGAGCGCCACGAAGGCTTCCTGGCCCGCTGGCACGTCGTCTTCGGGATAGATCGCGTTGGCCGGGCATTCCGGCTCGCACAGGGTGCAGTCGATGCACTCGTCCGGGTCGATGACCAGGAAGTTCGGCCCGACGTGGAAGCAATCCACCGGACAAACCTCGACGCAGTCGGTGTATTTGCACTTGATGCAGTTTTCGGTGACAACAAAAGGCATGGCGGAATCCGGCGTTTAGCCTTCCAATTCTAAAGCAGTCGCGTGATGGGTGTGGAGTTGTCGGCGTTTTTGCTGCTGGCCTGTCAGGCCAGCCCGCGCTGCCTGGCCAGCGCGAACAACCCTGCCGCAGCCAGATCTTCCGGATGCAGCCGGCTTTCGACGCCCAGGTGCTGCAGCGCCAGTGCGTAGCGCTGGGCCAGGGCGGGGCTGCCGACCAGATGCACGGTGGCGTGACCGCCGCGGTGCTCGCGAAGTTCGTGGCCGATCAGCACGCCCGAGAGGTAGGACGGCAGCGCCGCCGAGGACAGGCGTTCGAACAGGCCGAGCGTGCGGGTGCCGAACAGGTGGTGGCTGAGGCCGCCAGGGTCGTTGCTGCGATCGACACCTTGGAGGAATGCGTCAGCGTCCAGCGCAGCGTGGTCGTCATCCATCAGCTTGCCGAGGATGCTGTGCCGACGCAGCACGGCGTACAACTCGCCGGTCATGACCGTGGCGAAACCTGTGAGCTGGCCGTTGGCGATCCGCGCCCACTTGCTGTGCGTGCCGGGCAGGCAGGCGACATGCGCGCCGTCGCCGAGCGCGGCGATCAGCCCGACCAGTTGGGTTTCTTCGCCGCGCATCACATCGGGCACGCCGGTCTGTTCGCCGGTACTGACGCCAGGCACGAACCACAGCGCGCGGCCCGGCAACAGCGCGTCGTAGCAGCGTATCGCCTGGGCGAGCGCGGCGGTGTCGGCCGGGCAGGGGAGGTAGGGTTGCTCGACCCAGCCATTGCGGCTGCCGATCATGCCCGAGAGCAGCAGCGGGCCGTCCCAGCCATCGATCAGGCCAGCCAGCACTTCGTCGAAGCGGCCCTGGCAGGCCAGGATGCCGTCGCTACCGCGGCGCTGCGCACGGACCTTGCCGTCGGCACCGAGCAGATAGCCGCGCAGGCTACTGGTGCCCCAATCGATGGCGATCACGCGCTCGCCACCCGAGTTTCGGGTAGGCCGGCGATGGCGAGGTCGCAGACGAACAGGCTGCCGGCCTCGGGCATGCGGGCCAGCTCATCGGCGCTGTGGTCCAGACGCGAGGAGATCACGTGCAGTCTATCCAGCGCTGCACCGCCGAAGGCGCTGCAGGTAGGGTGCTTGACCGGCAGCTGCACGACGCGCTCCGCGCTGCCATCGGGGCGATAACGCACCACGCGCGACGCACGCCATTGTGCATTCCACAGGTAGCCTTCGCTGTCGATGATCGAGCCGTCCGGCTCGGCGTCATCGCGGTCCAGGCTGGTGAACACGCGCGTGTTGCTGGTTTGTGCAGTCTCCGGGTCGTAATCGCAGCACAGGATCTGCGGGCGCACCGAATCGCAGTAATACATGGTGCGGCCGTCGAGGCTGAAGCAGATCGAATTGGGAATGGACACACCCGGCAGCGGAAGGGCGCGCAAGCCGTGCTTCAGCGAAAATTGGTAGAACGCACCGCGCGCGGCCTTGCTGTCGTGTTCGTCCATGGTGCCGAACACCAGATTGCCATGCCGGTCGACGCGGCCATCGTTGCTGCGCGTAAGCGGGTTGTCCGCTTCCACGTCCGCCAGTTTTTCGAAGGGCAGCACGTCTTCTTCGATGGTGTCCGGATCGACAATGCCGATCGCCTTGGCCAGCGCGATCAGCACGCGGCCATCGTCCATCAAGCCGATGCATCCGGGGCGGTCGGGCAATGTCCAGTAGCGCATGTGCGCACTGGCCGGATGGTGCCGCCACAGGCGTTTTTCGCTGATGTCGACCCAGTACAGCGCCTGGCGTTGCTCGCACCACAGCACGCCTTCGCCATGTGTGCAGCGGCTGTCGACCGCCAGCACGGCGGTGTGTTCGGGCGTGCTTACCATTCGGCGATGCTGCCATCGCTGTGGCGCCATACCGGGTTGCGCCAGTCGGGCGGGTTTTCGTTTGCGCGCTTGAGCATCTCTTCGTCGATCTCCACACCGAGCCCGGGTTTGGGCAGTGCGGCAATGCTGCCATCCACGCAGTGAAAATCGTCTTTGTTGACGACGTAATCGAGCAGATCCGCGCCTTCGTTGTAGTGGATGCCGATGCTCTGTTCCTGCAGCACGGCGTTGTGCGAAACGAAGTCCACGTGCAGGCACGCGGCGAGTGCGATCGGGCCGAGCGGGCAGTGCGGGGCGAAGCCGACGTCGTAGGCTTCGGCCATCGCGGCGATCTTGACGCATTCGGTGATGCCGCCGGCATGCGACAGGTCCGGTTGCACCATGCCGATGCCGCCGGCGCACAGCACGTTCTTGAATTCGAAGCGCGAGAACATGCGTTCGCCGGCGGCGAGCGGAATCGAAGTGCTTGCGGCCAGACGCGGGTAATACTCGGCCTGTTCGGCCAGCACCGGCTCCTCGACGAACAGGGGCTTGAACGGTTCGAGCTCGCGCAACAACGCCTTGGCCATCGGCGCGCCGACGCGGCCATGGAAATCGATGCCGAAGTCGATGGTGTTGCCGAAGGCTTCGCGAATTTCAGCCACCTTGACCACCGCCGCATCGACTGCGCGCGCGCTGTCGATCAGCTTCATTTCTTCGGTACCATTGAACTTGAAGGTGTCGAAACCCAGCGCGCGGTAGTCGGTGATCTGCTGGATGATCGCGCCCGGGCGGTCGCCGCCGACCCAGCGATAGGTCTTCATGCGGTCGCGCACCAGCCCGCCCAGCAATTCGTACACCGGCACGCCCAGCGCCTTGCCTTTGATGTCCCACAGCGCCTGGTCGATACCGGCGATGGCGCTCATCAGGATGGCGCCGCCGCGATAAAAGCCGGCGCGGTACAGGGTTTGCCACAGGTCGTTGATGCGCGCCGGATCCTTGCCCACGACATAGCCGGCCAGTTCGTGCACGGCGGCCTCCACCGAACGCGCGCGGCCTTCGATGACCGGCTCTCCCCAGCCGGTGATGCCCTCGTCGGTCTCGACCTTGAGGAACAGCCAGCGCGGTGCGGCGTGGTAGGTGGTGAGGCGGGTGATCTTCATCCTTGCAGTTCCTGGTAGGCCTGCACAAAGGCGCGTGCATGCGTCTGGGTTGTTTCGAGCGATTGGCCGGGTTTGTACAGTTCGCCACCGATGCCGGCGCCGGCGGCGCCCTGGGCAACGAAGCCGGCCAGGGTCTGCGGGCTGACGCCGCCCACCACATAGACCGGGATGTGCGTGGGCAGCACCGAGCGCAGCGCGCGCACATGCGCGGCGCCATAGGTCGCTGCCGGAAATAGCTTGAGGATGGTTGCGCCGGCGTCGATGGCGTCGAAC
Organism: Xanthomonas sp. DAR33341; assembly: GCF_003992815.1. Lineage (NCBI taxonomy): Bacteria > Pseudomonadati > Pseudomonadota > Gammaproteobacteria > Lysobacterales > Lysobacteraceae > Xanthomonas > Xanthomonas sp. DAR33341. The sequence continues at coordinate 177,384 of NZ_QEYV01000025.1, forward strand.
GCTTCGCTTGCGGTTGCGAAGCCGGCCACCACGGTCAGGCCGCGCGACACCGCATGACGGATCAGCGATGGCCGCGTGTTCGGCGTAACGATGAAGCGCGCACCGATCTCGGCCAGGGTGTCGACATCTTCGTTGCGCAACACCGTGCCCGCACCGATCCAGGCGCGCGCGCCGAAGGTCTGCTGCGCCAGCGCAATGCTCTGCTCCCAGCGCGGCGAATTGAGCGGGATTTCGATCGCATCGAAACCGGCGTCGATCAGTGAGCCGACATGGTCGAGCGTCTCTTCCGGCGTGATGCCGCGCAGGATGGCGACCAGGGGCAGGACGAACGGGCTGGCGGTGGTATCTGAAGTCATGCGGTTACTCGCGGTAGAGCGGAAAGCGGCGTTTGGCGGCCGGAGGGCCGGCAACGTCGGGGGAGGCTGCGCGACTGCGTGTCGTGGCATGGCGGCCGACGCGCAGCGTGGAAGGAGGACGTGTGGCGAACAAGGCGATGGATTCCGACCTTGAGGGAGCGTCACCTGGACACGCATGCGCCGTCCTACGGCCTGCAATCGGCGGGCATGATGCCGTCATCGTCGTCCACCTCCGCATATAGGGCGTGCGTGTTGCCGCCCGAGGAGGGGCAGGTCACGTCTGTTCTGACCGCGCCCGGGAGGTAGGGGCTCCTGCTGCGGCGTTCGATAGCCTCGCGCGGGGAGATATGTGCTGCAAATGAAATTTTCGGCATATTCTATTCCTCCGACGAATACACGGTCGCAACCGCACGCTATGGCAAATTCCGGTACTCCCTGGTTCAACGCAGCCCGGCTCAAGACGCGCCAGCTCCTGCTGCTGCTGCATTTGCACGAACAGCGCTCGGTGTTGCGCGCGGCTGAGGCCGCTAGCATGACGCAGCCGGCCGCGTCCAAGTTGCTGGCGGAAATGGAAGACATGCTGGGGGTGAAATTATTCGAGCGGCATGCCCGTGGCGTGGAGCCCACCTGGTATGGCCACGTGCTGATCCGGCGCGCACGCGCAGCGATGTCGGAGATCGGGCGGGCGCAGGAAGAAATCGCCGCGCTGCGCGCCGGCCGCATGGGCCAGGCTTCGATCGGCACGGTGGTCAATCCGGGCACCAACCTGGTGCCGCAGGCCATCGCCGAGGTCAAGCGCGAATTTCCGGACATCCTGGTGCGTGTGGAAATGGACTACAGCCGTCCGCTGGTGGCCAAGTTGCTGGACGGGCAGCTCGATATCGTGATCGGGCGCATCCTCGGGCCGGAAGGGGTGGGCGAGCTGGAGTTCGAGCCGCTGGCCGACGAGCCGCATTCGGTGATCGCGCGTGCCGGCCATCCGCTGGCCAGCCGCGCCGGCCTGCAGCACGCCGATCTGGTACGGCACGGCTGGATTCTGCCGCCGGCCGACAGCGTGTTGCGCGCGCGCCTGGATTCGATGTTCATGGAGCACGGCGTGCAGACGCCGACCAATGCCATCGAAACCTCATCGCTGCCGGTCACCTCGACCCTGCTGCGCGGCACCGACATGCTGACCGCCCTGCCGGTGGAATCGGTGGCGCCGTTGATCCAGGCGAAATTGCTTACCGTGCTGCCGATCGAACTGGGCGTGCGGATGGAATCGTTCGGCATCATCCGTCGACGCGATTACGTCCTGCCGCCCGGTGCCGAGCGCATTTTGCAGGCGTTGCGCACCACTGCACGACGTCTGTATCCCGCGCTGCGCGTGCCGGACTCCCTTGCCTGACCAGTGCGCTCATCGCTATTCCGCAGTGGAATAGCAGCCTGTGAAATTTTCATTGGCTGGCGCTGCGTGGTGCGCCTATACGTGTGAACCAGATCGCACGCTGAAGCGCACGTAACGTCGGGCACGCGATCGGCGGCCAGGCCGCCTGCTGGAGGGAATTGACGGGCGACATCGCCCGTTTTTTGCGTGATCACGCCGCGCGTCTGCGTTGCGACAACTTGTTCAATCGTCTTGCGTCCTGGGAGGGATTCAGATGTACCAGTGTTCCAGCCATGCCTCGGCAGGTACGGGCGTGCTCGCCCGTCGTTTGCCTTCGTTGCGCCGTTCCGCCATGGCCATCAGCATCGGGCTCTTGCTCGCTGCGCCGGTCTATGCGCAGCAGGCGCAGTCGTCCCAGAACGCCTCCTCGAGCACCGCGAGCAAGGCCACCGACCTGGATGCAGTGGAAGTGCGCGGTGTGCGCGCCAGCCTGATCAAGTCGCAGTCGATCAAGCACGATGCCGAACAGATCGTCGATTCGGTCAGCGCCGAGGATATCGGTGCCCTGCCGGATCGCAGCGTTACCGAAACCCTGCAACGGGTGAGCGGCGTGACCATCGATCACTTCATGGCGCGTAACGATCCGGACCACTTCTCTGCCGAAGGCAGCGGCGTGATGATTCGCGGCATGACCCAGGTGCGCGGCGAGCTCAATGGCCGCGACAGCTTCAGCGCGGCCAGCGGACGCGGCCTGAGCTTCGAAGATGTGCCGGCCGAACTGATGGCGGGCGTGGACGTCTACAAGAACCCGTCGGCCGAGATCATCGAAGGCGGTCTGGGCGGCACGGTCAACCTGCGCACGCGCATGCCGTTCGACCAGCCGGGCCGGATCATCGGTGCGACCGCCGACGTGAACTACGGCGATTTCAGCAAGACCTACAAACCATCGGGCTCGTTTCTCTTCAGCGATCGCTGGAATACCGGCCTCGGCGAGATGGGCTTGATGGTGGATGTGGCGCATTCGGAACTGGCCACGCGCAGCGATGGCATCCAGGTCGAGCCGTTCGTGCGCCGCACCGATGCGGCGCTGCTGGAAGGCACCAGCTTCGACAAAGTCTACGTGCCCGGCGGCGTCAATTGGCGGCAGCTCGATTTCGAGCGCAAGCGCAACGGCGTGGCTGGCGCGTTCCAGTGGCGGCCCAGCGACGACACGGAGATCTACGTGCAATACATGCGCTCCAGTTACGACATGAACTGGCAGGAGCGTGCGGCGTTCTTCAACGACGACACCAACGCGATTGGCCCGGCGCCCGGGACGCAGTTTACCTACGATGCCGACGGCCGCTTCGTCAGTGGCTCGCCGGCATCCAGTTCCTGGCGCGGCAACGTCACCGGCAACGATGGCGTGCGCTTCTACACCAATAACCGCTACGCGCAGCAGAGCACGACCACCTCGGATTTGTCCGGCGGCTTTACCCACAAGCTCACCAGCAACCTCACCGTGCGCGGCGATATGCAGCTGGTGCGCTCGGAGAGCGATTCGCTGGACTTCACCCTGTTCGATTCGATCTACCTGCCGGGCCTGACCTTCGATCTGAGCGGCAAATATCCATCGGTCGGGATTGCCGACAGCACCTACACCAGCAACCCCTCCAATTATTTCTGGAGTGCGGCCATGGACCATCTGGCGAAGAATCGCGGCCGCGAACTGGCCACGCGCTTCGACCTGGAATACGCATTCGACGACAGTGCCTGGCTGCGCACCTTCCGTGCCGGCATCCGCGCCACCGACCGCACCCAGATCAACAAGAACTCCGGCTACAACTGGGGTGTGATCAGCGATAACTGGGCGCAGATTCCCGGGACCGCCAATGGGACCGGACTGGCCGATCTGGCCACCTACATGACCGGCACCTCGCAGCTGTATTCGTATTCCAATCTGTTCCGCGGCAAGATCGATGTGCCCAACAGTCTGTATTTTCCGAGCAACGCCGCAGTCAAGGACTACGCAGGTACCTCGAAGATGATCGAGCAGATCGTGGCGCTGCGCGGCTCGGGCTGGGCGCCGGACCAGTACCAGCTGCAGGACATCAATCGCCAGTTCGAACGCACCCAGGCCGCCTACGCGGTGATGTACTTCGGCAACGACGAAGCATTGGGCGTGCCGGTGGACGGCAATATCGGCGTGCGCATCGTGCAGACCAAGACCGAAGCCAATGGCTACGGCCAGTTCCCGGACCTGTCGGGAAGCGCGGGTTCGGAAGCGCTGCGCGAACAGTACACCGGGCAGTACTTCGCCAACAATGCCAAGGGCAGCTATACCAACGTGCTGCCGAGCTTCAACATGCGCTTCAAGTTCTCCGACGCGCTGCAGTGGCGTATCGCCGCGTCCAAGGCGATGGCGCGCCCGGACTACACGCAGTTGCAGCCGTACCTGCTGCTCGCGGCAAACACCGAGTCCAATGGCACCGTTTCCAGATGGACCGGTACTGCCGGCAATCCGAATCTGCAGCCGATGAAGGCCAATCAGTACGACACCGCACTGGAGTGGTACTTCGACACCAGCGACATGATGTACCTGACGCTGTTCTACAAGAGCGTCAAGGATTACTTCTCCAACCAAACCGTCACCGAAAACTACGGTGGGCAGGACTGGCTGGTGACGCGCCCGTACAACATGGACAAGGGGCGCATCCGCGGCTTCGAATATGGCTACACGCAGTTCTTCGATTCGTGGCCGGGTTGGCTGAGCGGGTTCGGCGTCAATGCCAACTTCACCTTCGTCGACAGCAGCGGCGGCGTGAATACCGCCACCGACCCGTACACCCAGACCACCGTCACCGGTGTGAGCCTGCCGCTGGAAGGGCTGTCGCGGCGCAGCTACAACCTGGCCGGCATCTACGAGAAAGGACCGCTTTCGTTGCGCCTGGCCTACAACTGGCGTTCGCGCTACCTGCTCACCGCCAGCGACGTGTCGACCAAGTTGCCGACCTGGTCGGACGACTACGGCCAGCTCGACGCCTCGGCGTTCTACCGCTTCAACCCGCATGTCCAGCTCGGCATGCAGGCCAACAATCTGACCAACACGGTGACCAAGGTCTTGATGGGGCCGACGTCCTACACGGGCGGCGAGGTCGACTACCATTTGTATACGCGCAGCTGGTTCGTCAACGACCGGCGTTACTCGCTGGTGCTGCGCATGAACTGGTAAGTGCGGGCGATCACGCAGGTGACGTGGGCGGGCTCTCAGAGTTGAGCCCGCCACGTTCAAATCCGTGCCATGTCCCTACGATGCCAGAGTTGCCGGGTTTTCTGGGGTTGTTATAGGTTTAGCGAATACCTTTCCAGGAATATTTCATTGGTCTGGCATGACGGCCGCGCCCTATGCTCCGGCCGTAGCTATCAGGTAAGCCCGATCGGGTTTACACCGCATCTACCCAGCCACGGCACTTGCCGTCGGCAGATGCCAAGCCAGCACAACGACGGGCAGGGCGCTCGCGCACCGGCCCGCTAAAAACTAGAAGTACATGCGTCCTGGGAGGGAGCACCATGTCAGTGCAACATCGCCACGTTCCGGCAGGCCGGACTGTGGGTCAGCGTTCGATCCGTGATTTCCGCCGCTCCGTGATGGCCATCAGTGTGGCCACGCTGCTGAGCGCGCAGGCCTATGCGCAGGATGCGACCACCACTGCCGCGCCGGCATCGGATGCAACGACGCAACAGCTGGACACCGTGCAGGTCACCGGTACCCGCAGCAGCGTGACCAAGGCGCAGCTGGTCAAGCAGAACGCAGAGCAGATCGTCGATTCCATCGTTGCCGAAGACATCGGCAAGCTGCCCGACAACAACGTGGCCGAAGCGCTGCAGCGCATCTCCGGAATCCAGATTTCGCGCAACTACGGCGAAGGCAGCTCGATCGCCATCCGCGGCCTGACCCAGGTGCGTACCGAACTCAATGGTCGCGACATCTTTACCGCCAACGACGGCCGTGGCCTGAGCTTCGAAGACGTGTCTGCCGAATTGCTCGGTGGCGTCAACGTCTACAAGAATCCGTCTGCCGACATGATCGAAGGTGGCCTGGGCGGCACGGTCGACCTGCGCACGCGTCTGCCGTTCGACTACGACGGCCGCAAGATCGCCGGCAGCGTGCAGTACAACTATTACGACCTCGCCGACGACGGCAAGCCGGCGTTCTCGGGCCTGTTCAGCGATCGCTGGCAGACCGGTATCGGCGAGATCGGCATCCTGGTGAACTACTCGCAGCAGAAGAGCCCGTTCCGTCAGGACACCATCTCGATCGAGCCGTGGTACACCCAGACCGATCTGCCGGGCTACGAAGGCCAGGGCGTGTCGGTACCGCACGGCGCCGGCATCAACACCACCGTCGGCGAGCGCGAGCGCAAGACCGGCGCGTTTGCGATGCAGTGGCGTCCGAACGATGCAGTGGAGGTCTATACGCAGGTGCTGCGTTCGGACTACGACTTCAGCTGGCACGATTATTCGTTCTTCGCGCTGACCGGCGCCAACCCGATGCAGGGCTTGCCTGGCATCCAGGTCAATAACCGCAACGAGTTCGTCAACGGCTCGTTCCAGAATGTGCCGACCGAATCCAATACCAGCTTGACCGAGCGGCATTCGGTGACCACCGATTACTCGCTGGGCGCCAAGTGGACGGTCAACGAAAAGCTGACCCTGAGCACCGACTTCCAGTATGTCGATGCCACCACCACCGGCACGCGCTACATCCTGTCTACCGGTCAGGTCACCAGCCCGCAGTTCAACGTGGATTTCCGTGGCGATCTGCCGCGCTTGTCGGTGACCGATGCCAGCGGTGCGGAAGGCTACCTGGCCGACGTCAACAACTACAACGGTTGGCGCTATCACCTGGACAACAAGGACGACAACACCGGCACCGAATTCGCCTGGCGTTCGGATATGGATCTGGCCTTCGATAGCGACTTCGTGCGCAGCTTCAAGGCCGGTGTGCGTTACACCGACCGCGATGCCGAAACCAAGGGCAACATCTATCGCTAACGAGGTGTACGACGGCCAGGTGTGGCAGATCACCCGTCCGGTCAATGGCGATTCGGGCAAGATCCGCGGCGCCGAATTGGGTTACACGCAGTTCTTCGACTTCCTGCCGGGCTGGTTGAGCGGTTTCGGCCTGCAGACCAACTACACCTACGTCGACAGCGAAGCGCCGAGCCCGACCGCCACCGACACCAACGGCCAGTCGCTGACGGTGCCGCTGGAGGGCCTGTCCAAGAACAGCTACAACGCGATCCTCAGCTACGAAACGGCGCGCTTCCAGGGCCGTGTGGCCTACAACTGGCGCAGCGACTGGCTGGTGACCACTGCGGGCAACGGCACCGGCAACCTGCCGGTCTACAACAAGGGCTTCGGCCAGCTGGATGCCTCGCTGCGTTTCAACATCAATGATGTGTGGTCGATTTCGCTCGATGGCGTGAACCTGCTCGATACCCGTCGCGAAAGCTATCTGGGCACCGAGTCGCGCTACCGCGATTTCGTGATCAACGATCGTCGGTATGGCCTGACCTTGCGGGCCAGCCTGTAGAACGCGCCGTAGGAAGTGCGTCGCCGGTCCGGCGAGCTGTGCAGGCAGCTCGTTGGGCCGGTGTTTTTCCTATCGATGGCCAGGCCATCGATCGCGAGGGGAGCCGGAGGAATGATCGCCGTGATCGATCCGCCTACTAAGCGCCGTTTTTCTGCAGCACATGCGTGGCTGACTGCTGTCTGCCTGACGCTGGTGCTGCTCTTCATGACGTCCGAGGCATCCGCGGACGAGCCCGGTACGCCAGACCCGTATCAGTGGCACAGCGTGGCCATCGGGGGGGGCGGCTTTGTCACCGGTGTGCTGTTTCATCCCGCCGAACGCGATCTTGCCTATGCACGCACCGATGTCGGTGGTGCCTATCGCTGGGACGCGCAGGCGCAGCAGTGGGTCGCGCTGACCGATTGGTTGGGCGCCGACGATTGGAATCTGATGGGAATCGACGCTTTTGCGGTCGATCCTGCCGACCCGAACGCGTTGTACCTCGCTGCTGGCACCTACATGCACGAACGCGCCGGCAATGCCGCGGTGTTGCGTTCGTTCGATCGCGGTAAGCATTTCGAACGCGCCGACCTGCCGTTCAAGCTCGGTGGCAATCAATTGGGCCGCGCCAATGGCGAGCGGCTGGCCGTTGACCCGCACGACGGCCGTGTGCTGTTGCTTGGCTCACGCGATGCGGGCCTGTGGCGCAGCGACGATCGCGGCGCGCACTGGGCGCGGGTGGAAGGATTTCCTGCCGATGCATTGGCTGGCGCCACGGCGCGCAACCATGTCGGAAGCGAACAGGCGGTGGGAATCGCCTTCGTGGTGTTCGACGCCGCCAGCGGCCATGCTGGCGCTGCGACACCACGCATCTATGTGGGCGTTTCGACTGCGCAAACCAGCCTGTATGTCTCCGAAGATGCGGGGCGCACCTGGTCGGCCGTGGCCGGGCAACCCAAGGGGCTGCGCCCCAGCCACATGGTCGGTCACAACGCTGGGCAGTGGTACTTGAGCTATGGCGATCACCCCGGCCCGGATCTGATGGCCGGCGGCGCGCTGTGGAACTACGACGCGACGCAAGGCCGCTGGCGCGAGATCAGCCCGATTCCACAACCAGCCACTGGCGATGGTTTCGGCTGGGGCGCGGTGGCGGTGGATCCGCAACATCCGCAGGTGCTGCTGGCCAGCACGTTCCGCCGCCGCACGCCGCGCGATGAGGTGTTTCGCAGCGGCGATGGCGGACGCAGCTGGGTTCCGCTGTTGGCGGCTGCGCAGTTCGATCACAGCGCCGCGCCGTGGACCGCGCACGCAACACCGCACTGGATAGGCGCGCTGGCGATCGATCCGTTCGATAGTAACCACGCCATGTTCGTCACCGGCTACGGCATCTGGGCCTCGCGCAATCTGCAGACGTTTTCAGAGCAGCCGCCGCTGCAGTGGTGGTTCCAGGACCGTGGGCTGGAAGAAACCGTGCCGCTGGATCTGCTCAGCCCGATGGCCGGCGCGCATCTGCTCAGCGCGCTGGGCGATATCGATGGCTTCCGGCATGACGCGTTGGACACCGCACAGTTGCAGTATCTTGGTCCGCGCCTGACCAATGGCGAAAGCATCGATGGCGCCGGCCAGGCGCCGCAGTGGGTGGTGCGCAGCGGTACCGTGCGCGATCGTCGCAACAACGAGATTCGCGCGCTGTATTCGCAGGACGGGGGCACGCACTGGGCTGCATTCGCCAGCGAGCCGCCGCGCGGGCAGGGGGCCGGCACCATTGCCATTGCCGCCGATGCATCGCAGGTGGTGTGGGTGCCGGACCAAGGCGGGGTGTGGCGCACTGGCGATTTCGGCAAGCGCTGGCAGCGCGTGCAGGGCCTGCCCGATACCGCGGTGGTGGTGGCCGACCGCGTCGATGCGCAGCGCTGGTATGCGGCCGATCGGGTGAGCGGGCGCCTGTACGAAAGCAGCGATGGCGCGGCCAGCTTTCGCGATACCGGACAGCAGGTTGGCAGCCCGGCGCGCGATGAACGTGCGCGCCCGCAACTGCGTCCCGACCCCTGGCGTGCGGGCGTGGTGTATCTGGCCAGCCCGACGCTGGGCGTGATGCGTTGGCAGAACGGCCAGTTGCGCACGCTATCCAAACCAGATGAAGCGCGCTCGCTGGGCATCGGCAAGGCGCTACGTGCCGGCGCGCCGCCGGCCCTGTATCTGGCCGGGCGCGTGGCGGGCGTGGATGGCATCTTCCGCTCCGACGACGAGGGCGCCCATTGGCGACGCATCAACGACGATGCCCATCGCTTCGGCAAACCGTATAGCGTGACCGGCGACCCGCGGATTGCCGGCCGCGTGTACTTTGCCACCGGCGGCCGTGGCATCTTCTATGGCGATCCACGATGAGCGCGGCCTCGCTGCGCGCGTCATCGCGCTGTCTTACCTTGTACGGCGCTGCGCGCCGCCTGGCTGCGCCGACTTTGGAGATCACTGCATGACCGCTTCTTTCGTTCGTCGTGGCTGCCTGCTGGGCCTGGTGCTGGTCAGTCCGTGTGCCTGGGCGGTGCCGACGCTGCCGCTGCTATTCGCCGATGGCGCCGTGCTGCAGCGCGATCAGCCGATGCCCATCTGGGGCTGGTCTTCGCCCAACGCCGCGATCGCGGTCAGCTTCGACGGCAAGCGCGCCACCGCCAAGGCCGACGCAACAGGGCAATGGAAGGTCAGGCTGCCTGCGCATGCAGCCGGTGGTCCGTACGTGCTACGTGTGCAGGGCGACGGGGGCGAGCTGCAGGTGCGCGATGTGCTGGTCGGCGATGTGTGGCTGGCCGGCGGGCAATCGAACATGGAATGGCCGTTAGCCCAGGCCAGCGACGGCCCGCAAGCGGTGGCCGCTGCCAACGATGCGCAGCTACGGCAGTTCAAGGTGCCCAAATCGTGGTCGGTGCAGCCGCAGGCGCGCCTGACCGGTGGCGAGTGGAAGGCCGCAACGCCCGCCAATGCCGGTGAATTCACCGCGGTTGGCTATTTCTTCGCCAAGGAGCTGCGCGCCAGCACCGGCGTGCCGATCGGCATCGTCAACAGCACCTGGGGCGGGAGCGCGATCGAAGCGTGGATGGACGCCGCGTCGTTGGGCCTGAATGCCGATCAGAACCAGGGCGCGATCGAGGCGATCAAGCAACGCGACGCCGCAGCGCAGGCGGCCACCGGCAAGCGCATCGCGCGTTGGCCCAAGGTGGAGGACGAGATGCCGCAATGGCGCGAAGCGGCGTTCGACGACAGCGACTGGGACAGCATCCCGGTCACCAAGCAATGGGAATCCAGCGGCTACGACGGCATGGACGGCATCGCCTGGTATCGCACCACCATCACGCTCAGCGCTGCCGAGGCCAAGGCCGGCATCACCTTGGGCGTGGGCCAGATCGACGATTCGGATACCACCTACGTCAACGGCCAGCAGGTCGGCAGCACCGAAAAGCAATGGAACCTGCCACGCGTGTATCAGGTGCCGGCTGCGGCGCTCAAGGCCGGCGTCAACCACATTGCGGTCCGCGTGGAAGACCTCAGCGGCGGTGGCGGCATGCATGGCCCGGACGAGCAGCGCTTCGTGCAGACCAGCGCCGGTGCCAAACGCGCGTTGGACGGCTGGAAATTCCGCCCGGCCGCAGTGAGGGTGTCGTTGACCGACAACAAGAATCAGCTGCCCACGCTGCTCTATAACCAGATGATCCATCCGCTGCAGCCGTTCCCGGTCAAGGGCGTGATCTGGTACCAGGGCGAAACCAATGCCACCGACACCGGCGCGGTGAAATACCGCGAGCAGTTCGCAGCGATGATCCGGCAGTGGCGTGCCGAGCGTGGCAACAAAACGCTGCCGTTCCTGTGGGTGCAGCTGGCCAACTTCAAGGCCGGCGGCGACAAGGGCGAGCTGAGCCCGTGGGCGCTGTTGCGCGAATCGCAGTCCAAGACGCTGGCGCTGCCGGCGACCGGGCAGGCGGTGATCATCGATATCGGTAACCCCACCGACATCCATCCCACCAACAAGCGCGATGTGGGTCATCGCCTTGCGCTGGCAGCGCGGCATGTGGCCTATAGCGAAACGCTGGTGTACAGCGCGCCGGTGTTCAAGCGCGCAAGTTTTGACGGCGGCAAGGCGGTGCTGGGCTTTGATTTGCAGGGCAGTGCGCTGCAGGTGCGTGGCGGCGGTGCCGTACAGGGCTTTCGTATTGCCGGCGCCGATCAACGCTTCCACCCGGCCACCGCGCAGATCGATGGCGACCGCGTGATCGTGCGTAGCGATGCCGTCGCCGCACCGGTCGCCGTGCGCTACGGCTGGAGCGAAAACCCGGACGACGCCAATCTGATCAATCGCGACGCCCTTCCTGTTTCCCCTTTCCGCACCGATACCTGGTGACACGGAGCATTATGTCCATGCATTCCCCCGTTGCACGCGTGATCGCTTCTTCCCCTGCACGCCGTCGCCTGCGTCCGCTGCTGCTGTCCGCGCTGGCGCTGGCCCTGGCGGCGTGCCAATCCGGCGAACAGGACGACAAAGCCAAGCCGGTCGCAGTCGCACCGATTGCCGGTAGCGCAGCGACCACGCCTGCCACGGCAGCGGCGCCGGCGGCGCAGACGCCGATGCCGCAGTTCGTCAGCAAGGACGGCAAGCATGCGTTGATGGTCGATGGAGCGCCGTTCCTGATCCTGGGCGCGCAGGTCAACAACTCCAGCAACTATCCCGGCATCATGGACAAGGTGTGGCCGGCCATGCAGGTGCTCGGCCCCAACACCGTGCAGGTGCCGATCGCCTGGGAACAGGTGGAGCCGGAAGAAGGCAGGTTCGATTTTTCCTTCGTCGATACGCTGCTCAATCAGGCGCGCGAGCACAAGGTGCGACTGGTGCTGTTGTGGTTTGCGACCTGGAAGAACAACGGCCCGCAGTACGCGCCGCATTGGGTCAAGACCGACAACCAGCGCTTCCCGCGCGTGGTCACCCGCGAAGGCAAGTCGATCGGTTCGCTGTCGCCGCATGCGCAGGCCACCCTGGATGCCGACCGCAAGGCATTCGTCGCCTTCATGCAGCACCTGAAAAAAGTGGACCCGCAGCACACCGTGATCATGATCCAGCCGGAGAACGAGGCGGGCACCTACGGCAGCGTGCGCGACTTCTCGCCGATGGCGCAGAAGCTGTTCGACGGCCAGGTGCCGGACGAGCTGATCAAACGGATGAACAAGCAGCCGGGCACCTGGGCGCAGGTGTTCGGTGCCGATGCCGACGAGATCTTCCACGCGTGGTCGATCGGCCGCTACATCGACCAGATAGCGCAAGCCGGCAAGGCCGAGTATCCGTTGCCGATGTACGTCAATGCTGCGCTGCGTGGCCCGTTCAATCCGGGCCAGCCCGGCCAGTACGCCAGCGGTGGACCCACCGACAACGTGCTGGATGTGTGGAAGGCGGCCGGCCCGCACATCGACCTGCTGGCGCCGGACATCTACATGCCCGAATACCGCATGTACACCACGGTGCTGGAGCGTTATGCACGCCCGGACAACGCGCTGTTCGTGGCCGAAACCGGCAACCGCCCCGAATACGCGCGCTATCTGTATCCCACGCTGGGCCACAACGGCATCGGCTGGTCGGCCTTCGGCATCGACTACACCCGCTATTCCAACTATCCGCTCGGTGCCAAGCACGTCAACGAAGAAACGCTGGCGCCGTTCGCGCTCGGATTTCAGGCGGTCAGCATGGGGATGCGGCCGTTCGCCAAGGCCGCTTCCGAAGGCAAGCTGCATGGCACTGCCGAAGAACCCGGCCAGGCCGTGCAGGAGCTCAAGCTCAACGACCGTTGGAGCGCCACCATCACCTATGGCGTGCCGCAGTTCTGGTTCAAGGGCGAGCCGCCGGGCAATCCCGAACCGATCGGCGCCGCATTGATCGCCGAACTGAGCCCGGACGAATTCCTGGTCACCGGTTACCACGCGCGCGTGACCCTGCATCCGGCCAGCGACGCCACCGCCAACATGATCTACGACCGTGTCGAGGAAGGTGTGTACGAAGGCAACGAGTGGAAATTCCAGCGCAACTGGAATGGCGACCAGACCGATTACGGCGTCAATTTTTCCAGCGTGCCGCAGCTGCTCAAGATCAAGCTGGCAACCTACAAATAAGCGCGCCTGCCACCACGCCGCGACGCCGCCGCGACGGCATCGCCTCGCCTTACCCATGCGCTGCCGCCCCCGCGGCACCGTTTCGTCATTCAAAGGGAGTGATCATGCAAACCACCATCCGTTCCGCCGGCGCCATGCCTGCCAACCGACGTACGTCACTGGCCCAGTGCCTGGCGTTGTCGCTGGCCTTGCTGGCCAATGCCGCACACGCGCAGGAAGTGCGCAAGGCCGCCGATGGCGTCACCGTGGTGCCGAGCGCCAAGGGCGCCGCACCGGTGCGCCTGCAGGTGGTCGATAGCGGCATCATCCGCGTCAGCGCCGACCCGGACGGCGACTTCGCGCGCAGCCCCAGCCTGATGCGCGTGCCGGTGCAGGGCGACACCGCGTTCCAGATTGCCGAGCAGGGCGACAGCGTGCAGCTGAAGACCGGCAAGGTCACTGCCAGCATCTCCACCGTCGATGGCCATGTCAGCTTTGCCGATGCCAACGGCAAGCCGGTGCTGTCGGAAGTGGCCGGCGGGCGCAGCTTTGCGCCGCTGAACGTGGAGGGCAAGCAGTACCTGAGCGTGCGTCAGCGTTTCCAGTCGCCCGACGACGAAGCGCTGTACGGCTTCGGCCAGCACCAGCAGGGCTGGATGAACCAGAAGGGCCGTAATGTCGAGCTGCAGCAGAACAACATCGACATGGCGGTGCCGTACCTGGTGTCCAGCCGCAACTACGGCCTGCTGTGGGACAACAATTCGATCACCCGCCTGGGCGACCCGCGCGGCCTGCAGCCGCTGCCCAGGACGTTGACGTTGTACGACGCCAAGGGCAAGGCCGGTGCGCTGACCGCGCGTTATGCGATCAACGGCAAGCACATCCTCGAACGCCGCGAGAGCGAGGTGAACTACCAGTACCTCAGCGACCTGACCAAGTATCCCAAGAAGGCGATCACCAAGGACAAGAACAGCCGCATGCAAGTGACCTGGGAGGGCGAGATCGAAGCGCTCACCGGTGGCGAGCACACCTTCTCGCTGTATTCGAGCGAATACGCCAAGCTGTACGTGGACGGCAAGCTGGTCGTCGATCGCTGGCGCCAGAACTGGAATCCGTGGAATCACGAATTCAAGCTCGATCTTGAGCCGGGCCAGCGCCACACCGTCAAGGTCGAATGGGACCTGATCGACCCCAGCTACATCACGCTGCTGCACCGCGACCCGCTGCCGGCAGCCGAAGCGAAGGACCTGTCGCTGTGGTCCGAAGCCGGCCAGATGATCGACTACTACTTCGTCTCCGCCGATTCCTACGATCAGGCCGTTGCCGGCTACCGCGAGCTCACCGGCAAGTCGACGATGCTGCCCAAATGGGCCTACGGCTTCTGGCAGAGCCGCGAGCGTTACAAGAGCCAGGACGAGTTGGTCGGCGCAGTGGCCGAATACCGCAAGCGCAAGTTGTCGCTGGACAACATCGTGCTGGATTGGTCGTACTGGCCCGAGAATGCCTGGGGCTCGCACGATTTCGACCCGCAGCACTTCCCCGATCCGGACGGCATGGTCAAGGCGGTGCACGACATGCATGCGCAGATCATGATTTCGATCTGGCCCAAGTTCTATCCCACCACCGCCAACTACAAGGAACTGGACGCGGCCGGTTTCATGTTCAAGCGCAACGTGGAAGTGGGTGAGCTGGACTGGATCGGCAAGGGCTACAAGAACTCGTTCTACGACCCGTATTCGGAGAAGGCGCAGGCGATCTATTGGCGCCAGATCAACGAAAAGCTCAACAGCAAGGGCTTCGACGCCTGGTGGATGGACGCCGACGAGCCGGACGTGCACTCGAATCTGGACATCGCCGAGCGCAAGGCACGCACCACGCCCAACGCGTTGGGTTCGTCCACCGAATACTTCAACTCCTACCCGTTGCCGCACACGCATGGCGTGTACGTGGGCGACCGCGCGGCCGACGACAAGCGCGTGTTCATCCTTTCGCGCAAGGGCTATGCCGGCACCCAGCGCAATGCGGTGGCGGTGTGGAGCGGGGACATCGTCTCGCGCTGGGACGACATGCGCGACCAGATCTCCGGTGGCGTGAACATGGCGCTGTCGGGCCTGCCCAATTGGACCTTCGACATCGGCGGCTTTGCGGTGGAGAAGCGTTATGAAGACCAGGACCCGGCCCACCTGCCGGAATGGCGCGAGCTCAACACGCGCTGGTTCCAGTTCGGTGCGTTCGTGCCGATCTTCCGTTCGCACGGCCAGTTCCCGTATCGCGAGATCTGGAACATCGCACCGGAAGGTACGCCGTTCTACGAGAGCATGGCCTACTACAACCGTTTGCGTTATGCGTTGCTGCCGTACATCTACAGCCTGGCCGGCGACACCTACCAGCGCGATGGCGTGATCATGCGCGGCATGATGATGGACTTCCCGAACGACCCCAAGGTCCGCGACATCAACGACCAGTACCTGTTCGGGCCGGCGTTCCTGGTCGCACCGGTGACCCGCTTCGGCGCCACCTCGCGGCAGGTGTATCTGCCGGCCGGCAGCAGCTGGCTGGAGTTCGCCACCGGCAAGCGTTACGAGGGCGGCCAGAGCATCGCAGCTGCCGCGCCGATCGAGCGCATGCCGTTGTTCGTGCGTGCCGGTTCCATCGTGCCGACCGGCCCGGTGCAGGAATACGTCGACCAGGTGGCGGACGCACCGCTCACCGTGGTGGTCTACACCGGCGCCGATGGCCAGTTCTCGCTGTATGAAGACGATGGCAAAGGCTACGGCTACGAGAAGGGCGAGTTCAGCCGCATCCCACTGGTCTGGAACCAGGCCAAAGGCGAGTTGAGCATCGGCAAGCGCGAAGGCAGCTGGACCGGCATGCAGGCCAAACGCACCATCAACGTGCGCTTCGTGGACGGCCCGCGCGACGATGCCGGCGCGCTCGCGCCCAAGACCGACGCCAGCATCCAGTACGACGGCAAGCCGGTCAGCGTGTTGCAGCGCAAGATTGCGTCGGGCAAAGCGCGTCGTCGATGATCGCAGGCCGTCTTCAGTCGATGAGCACCCAGATGCCGGAACGCCGCAAGGCAGGCGCGCGCGGTTCCGGTCAGTCAGCACGGCGGTTGCCGTGCTGACCCGTCGTGAGCTGTGCAAGGCGACCGGGGCCGCCATCGCGGTCCTGGGCGCCGTGCCGGCAGCTGCACAGGCCACGCAGGCTTCGAAAACAACCGCGCTCCCGCCCGTCGCGGCTGCCGAGGCCCTGCAGCTGTGGTACCGCGAACCGGCCGGTGAATGGGTAGAAGCCTTGCCGGTCGGCAACGGGCGATTGGGCGCGATGGTGTGGGGCGGTATCGCCCATGAGCGCCTGCAGCTCAACGAAGACACGCTGTATGCAGGCGGACCCTACGATTCAACCAGCCCTGACGCGCTGGCGGCTTTGCCGCAGGTGCGTGCGCTGATCTTCGCCGGGCGTTACGCAGAAGCCGAAAAACTGGCCGATGCCAAGCTGCTTTCGCGTCCGCTCAAACAGATGCCGTATCAACCGTTGGGCGATCTGCTGCTGGATTTCGATCGCGCCGACGGCATCAGCGACTATCGCCGTCAGCTCGATCTGGACACAGCGGTGGCCACCACCACGTTCCGCTCCGGCGGCGCGGTGCATCGGCGCGAGGTATTCGTCTGCGCGCAGGCGCAATGCATCGTGGTGCGGCTGTCGTGCGACCGCCCCGGCGGTATCTCGCTGCGTGTGGGCATCGACAGCCCGCAAACCGGCGAGATCACCGCGGAGCCGGGCGGTTTGCTGTTCAGTGGTCGCAACGGCAGTTTTGCAGGTATCGAAGGCAGGTTGCGGTTTGCATTGCGGGTGCTGCCGCAGGTCAGTGGCGGCAAACTGAGCCAGGTGCGCGACCGTCTACGCATCGACGCGGCCGATGAAGTGGTGTTGCTGCTCAGCGCAGCAACCAGTTACCAACGCTTCGATGCGGTCGATGGCGATCCGCTCGCATTGACCGCCGCACGCCTGCGCAAGGCTGCCAAGCTGGATTTCCCCGCGCTGTTGCGTGCGCATCTGGCCGATCATCAACGCCTGTTCCGGCGCGTGGCGATCGACCTCGGCAGCAGCGATGCCATGCAGCTGCCTACCGACGAACGCGTGCAGCGGTTCGCCGAAGGCAATGATCCGGCACTGGCTGCGCTGTATCACCAATACGGACGTTACCTGCTGATCTGCAGCTCGCGGCCCGGCACCCAGCCGGCCAACCTGCAGGGTATCTGGAACGACCTGATGCAGCCGCCGTGGGAAAGCAAGTACACCATCAACATCAACACCGAGATGAACTACTGGCCAAGCGAGGCCAACGCATTGCACGAATGCGTTGAACCGCTGGAAGCCATGCTGTTCGATCTGGCCCAGACCGGTACGCACACCGCAAGGGCGATCTACGACGCGCCGGGTTGGGTGGTGCACAACAATACCGATCTGTGGCGCCAGGCCGGCCCGATCGACGGTGCGCAATGGAGCCTGTGGCCGATGGGCGGCGTGTGGCTGCTGCAGCAACTGTGGGATCGCTGGGATTACGGCCGCGACCGCGCGTACCTGAGCAAGGTCTACCCGTTGTTCAAGGGCGCCGCCGAATTCTTCGTTGCCACGTTGATGCGCGATCCGCAGACCGGCGCGATGGTGACCAATCCGTCGATGTCGCCGGAAAACCAGCACCCCTTCGGCGCGGCCGTGTGCGCCGGGCCCAGCATGGACGCGCAGCTGCTGCGCGATTTGTTCGCGCAATGCATCGCCATGAGCAAGTTGCTCGGCATCGATGCGCAGTTGGCCCAGCAATTGGCCGCCCTGCGCGAGCAATTGCCGCCCAACCGCATCGGCAAGGCGGGGCAGTTGCAGGAATGGCAGCAGGACTGGGACATGCAGGCGCCGGAGATCCACCACCGCCACGTCTCGCATCTGTACGCCTTGCATCCCTCGAGTCAGATCAATCTGCGCGATACCCCGGAACTGGCTGCGGCCGCACGCCGCTCGCTGGAAATCCGTGGCGACAACGCCACCGGCTGGGGCATCGGCTGGCGCTTGAACCTGTGGGCGCGGTTGGCCGACGGCGAGCATGCCTACCGCATCCTGCAACTGCTGATTTCGCCAGAACGCACCTATCCGAACCTGTTCGACGCACATCCGCCTTTCCAGATCGATGGCAACTTCGGCGGCACCGCCGGCATCACCGAGATGCTGCTGCAAAGCTGGGGCGGTAGCGTGTTCCTGCTGCCGGCCTTGCCCAAGGCCTGGCCACGCGGCAGCGTGCGCGGTTTGCGCGTGCGTGGCGGCGCCAGCGTGGATCTGGAATGGGAGGGCGGTCGCTTGCAGCAGGCACGCTTGCACAGCGATCGTGGCGGGCGCTATCAACTGTCCTACGCAGGGCAGACCCTGGACCTGGAACTGGGCGCAGGCCGCACCCAGCAGGTGGGACTCAACAACAACCGATTGGTGACGCAATGAGCTTGTATGTAGGACTGGATGTGGGCACGCAGAGCGTCAAGCTGGTGGCCTACGATCCGCAGGATCGCGCCGTGGTCGCCACCATCGCAGCGCCCATGGAGCTGATCAGCCGCGACGACGGCACCCGCGAACAACAGGCGCAGTGGTGGATCGACGGCATCGTGCATTGCTTCGCGCAGCTCGATGGCGAACAGCGTGCGCGCGTGCGCGGCATCTCCGTCTCCGGCCAGCAACACGGCTTCGTGCCGGTGGCCGCCGACGGCAGCGTCACCGCGCCGGTCAAGCTGTGGTGCGATACCAGCACCGCGCTGGAATGCGATGAAATCATGGCCGCCGTCGGCGGCGCCGCAGGCAGCGTGGCCGCGGCAGGCAACCCCATCATGGCCGGCTATACCGCGTCCAAATTGCCGTGGACGCGCAAGCATCGTCCCGATGCGTATGCCGCGATGACCACGGTGATGCTGCCGCACGACTACGTGAACTTCTGGCTCACCGGCGAGCGCTTTGCCGAAGTGGGCGATGCCTCCGGTACCGGCTGGCTGGACGTGCGCACGCGGCAGTGGTCCGGGCGCATGCTGAGTGCGGTCGACGCACAACGCGACCTGCGCGATGCGTTGCCGCCGCTGGTGGAGACCGGCGCGGTCTATGCCTTATCCGATGCAGCCGCCGATGCCTTGAATCTGCCGGCCGGCGTGCGCGTCACCACCGGCGGCGGCGACAACATGATGGCCGCCATCGGCACCGGCAACGTGGTGCCCGGACGTCTGACCATGAGCCTGGGCACCTCCGGCACCTTGTTCGCCTATGCCGATCACCCGGTGGTGGACGATGAGGCGCGCTGGGCCGCGTTCTGCTCATCCAGCGGCGGCTGGCTGCCCTTGATCTGCACGATGAATTGCACCGTCGCCACCGAGGCGGTGATGCGCATGTTCTCCATCACCCGCGACCAGACCGAAGCGATGATCGCCGACACCGCGCCGGGCGCCGACGGTCTGGTGCTGCTGCCGTTCTTCAACGGTGAGCGCACCCCGGATCTGCCGGCTGCGCGCGGCTGCCTGTTCGGGATGGATCTGCACAACACCACTGCCGCGCATTTCTATCGCGCCGCGATGGAAGGTGCGACCTACAGCCTGCGCAACGGCTTCGATGCCTTCGTTGCTGCGGGATTGCAGTTCGATACCATCCTGCTCACCGGCGGCGGCAGCAAGAGCGCGCAGTGGCGGCAGATGGTGGCCAACATCTTCAACCTGCAGGTCGTGGTGCCGACCCAGCCCGAAGGCGCTGCGTTCGGTGCCGCGCTGCAGGCATTGTGGGCCTGCGAGCGCGCCGATGGCGGCGACGCGGCATTGGCCGACGTGGTGCTGGAGCACCTGCAGGTGGACGATGCGCTTGCCGCACAGCCCAACCCGCAGCGTGTGGCCCAGTATCAGCAGCACTACCAGACCTTCCTCAAGCACCTGCATGTCGTCAGCCCGCTCTACGCCGGTTGATCGATAGTTTTTCTACAACTCCCCCAGCAGCAAGGACTTCACACCCCATGAGCAACACCGTGTACATCGGCGCGAAAGAATATTTCCCCGGCATCGGCAAGATCGGTTTCGAAGGCCGCGATTCGGACAACCCGCTCGCGTTCAAGGTCTACGACGCCAACAAGACCATCGGCGACAAGACCATGGCCGAGCACCTGCGCTTTGCCGTGGCCTACTGGCACAGCTTCTGCGGCAATGGCGCCGATCCGTTCGGCCCGGGCACGCGTGCGTATCCGTGGGATGTGGGCGATACCGCGTTGAACCGTGCCGAAGCCAAGGCCGATGCGGCGTTCGAGTTCTTCACCAAGCTCGGTGTGCCGTACTACTGCTTCCACGACATCGACCTGTCGCCGGATGCCGATGACATTGGCGAATACGAGAGCAACCTCAAGCACATGGTGGGCGTTGCCAAGCAGCGCCAGGCCGACACCGGCATCAAGCTGCTGTGGGGCACGGCCAACCTGTTCTCGCATCCGCGCTACATGAATGGTGCCTCGACCAACCCGGACTTCAATGTCGTGGCGCGTGCGGCGGTGCAGGTCAAGGCCGCGATCGATGCCACGGTGGCGCTGGGCGGCGAGAACTACGTGTTCTGGGGCGGGCGCGAAGGCTATGCCTGCCTGCACAACACGCAGATGAAGCGCGAGCAGGACAACATGGCGCGCTTCCTCACCCTGGCGCGCGACTACGGCCGCAGCATCGGCTTCAAAGGCAACTTCCTGATCGAGCCGAAACCCATGGAGCCGATGAAGCACCAGTACGATTTTGATAGCGCCACGGTGATCGGCTTCCTGCGTCAGCATGGCCTGGACCAGGACTTCAAGCTCAACATCGAGGCCAACCACGCCACCTTGTCGGGCCATAGCTTCGAGCACGACCTGCAGGTGGCATCCGACGCCGGCCTGCTCGGCAGCATCGATGCCAACCGCGGCAACCCGCAGAACGGCTGGGACACCGACCAGTTCCCGACCGATCTGTACGACACCGTCGGCGCCATGCTGGTGGTGCTGCGGCAGGGCGGGCTGGCACCGGGTTCCTGGCCCACATCGGCGGCATGGACGCGTTCGCCCGCGGGCTGGAAGTGGCCAACGCGCTGCTGACCGCCTCGCCGCTGGAACAGTGGCGCGCCGAGCGTTACGCCAGCTTCGACAGCGGCGCGGGCGCGGACTTTGCCGCAGGCAAGACCACGCTGGCGGATCTGGCCAAGCATGCGGCCGGCAATGCGCCCCAGCAGATCAGCGGCCGCCAGGAAGCGTATGAAAACCTGATCAATCAGTATCTGACGCGTTGATGTCCCGTGGCCGGCGGCGCATTGCGTCGCCGGCCGATGGCGGCCACCCCCGTGGACGCTCCCTTGCATGTTCCCAGGTGAACCCATGTCCAGTGTTTCCATTGACGGCGCCCCCGATGCCGGCGAGAACACCCGTTTCATCATCCTGATTAGTTGCGTGGCCACGATCGGTGGCTTCCTGTTCGGCTTCGATAGCGGCGTGATCAATGGCACCGTCGACGGCCTGAAACAGACCTTCCAGTCCACCGCTGCCGAGACCGGGTTCGAGGTCGCCTCGATGCTGCTGGGCTGCGCCATCGGCGCCTTCTTTGCCGGCCGCCTGGCCGACCGCTGGGGCCGCCGCGCGGTCCTGATCATTTCCGCGGCGCTGTTCCTGCTCTCGGCCATCGGGGCGGGCGCCTCGCACAGCTCTGCCTTTTTCATCTTTGCGCGCGTGATGGGCGGCTTTGCGGTGGGGGCGGCCAGCGTCATTTCGCCGGCCTACATCGCCGAGGTCGCCTCCGCGCGCTACCGCGGCCGGCTCGCCACGATGCAGCAGATCGCCATCATCAGCGGGTTGTTCTGCGCATTCCTGAGCAACTACCTGCTGGCCAACGCCGCCGGTGCCTCCACCGAGCCGCTCTGGGCCGGGCAGGCCGCCTGGCGCTGGATGTTCTGGATGCAGGCGGTTCCCTCCATCCTGTTCCTGTTGCTGCTGCTGGTCATCCCGGAAAGCCCGCGCTATCTGGTGGTCAAGGGTCGCCGCGAGCAGGCGCTGGTGGTGCTCAAGCGCCTGTACGGCAACGCCGCCGCGCAGACCAAGCTGGGCGAGATTTCCGCCTCGATGGCGGCCGACCAGCACAAGCCCAAGTTCTCCGACCTGATCAACAAGGCCACCGGCAAGATCCGCCCCATCGTCTGGATCGGCATTGGCCTGGCGGTGTTCCAGCAACTGGTCGGCATCAACGTGGTGTTCTACTACGGCGCGGTGTTGTGGCAGGCAGTGGGCTTCTCCGAGCAGGATGCGCTGTTGATCAACGTGCTTTCCGGCGGCCTCAGCATCGGTGCCTGCCTGGTCACGGTGATGCTGGTGGACAAGATCGGCCGCAAGCCGCTGCTGTGGATCGGCTCGGCCGGCATGGCCGTCTCGCTGGCCTTGGTGACTTACGCGTTCGCCACCGCCTCGCTGGATCCCAACGGCAAGCTTGCGATGTCCGATGCCATGGGCATGCTCGCGCTGGTGGCCGCCAACGTCTACGTGGTGTTCTTCAATGCCTCGTGGGGCCCGGTGATGTGGGTGATGCTGGGCGAAATGTTCCCCAACCAGATCCGCGGCTCGGGCCTGGCCATTGCCGGTGCCGCGCAGTGGACTTCCAACTTCGCCATCACCGTCAGCTTCCCGATCCTGCTCGGCAGTATCGGTCTGGCCGGTGCGTACGGCATCTACACCGTCGCTGCCTTCATCTCGGTGTTCTTCGTGCTCAAGTACGTCTACGAGACCAAGGGCAAGGAGTTGGAGCAGATGGAGGGCTGATGGCCCCGGTTGTGCCGATATCGGCATCGAAAACGAAAAAGGCCGCGCAGTGCGCGGCTTTTTTCTTGTGCAATTCCTCATAGCCAATCGTTTTGTCCGCGGATTTGAGCGTCATCAGCAAGCCGACTCACGTAACCGAGGCTACCCTTAATTGCATTGCATGCTTGTCGTACTTCGGCAAGGGAAGGCCAATCCAGCACTTACCGGCCGCCCTCGACCGCATCGTGCATCAACGGATGAAGCAAATGCACCAGCAAAGTGCAATGCGCGTCGTTAAACGCACATGCTGCAAGCCAAACCTGCAGCCTTTATCGCAATGTGTGCGCCATCGCTATACTCCATCCGGCAGTTCCCTCCAGACTAGGATGCATCGTGGAACCAAGGAGTGGTGGTATGGCGGTAGCGAAAGAGCTTGTCAGGGGCATGCTGATCAGCGTGTGCTACTGCTTGGTATTTTTGATGCTTTGGCGTTTTTCCCTTGACCAGTGGTACCTGCCAGTTGGACTGCGGGTTGTGACCTTGCTTTACCGACCTTATCGAGAGTGGCCGTTTCTGTTGGTAGGGGACGCTGCTGCGATGCTTTTCCTGCGAATTCCTCTGGGCGAGCTGCAGGGGTTCAGTCCGCTCTGGTCGTACTTGAGCCCTCTATTGCATGCGCCCTTGATCGCCTGTGCGATTGGAGTGCTGCGTTACCGTGCTCCTTACATTGTCAAGAGGGAGCAATGGCTCATCCCCGCTGCTCTCGCACTAGCACTTTGGAATGCGTTGTGCAGTCTGCTGTTGAATGGGTTGCTTGGTGGGCCGCAAATTTATCCTGTCATCGACCTGATGTTGCGATATGGGGCGGGCAGCTATCTCGGCGTGATTACCCTGTTGTTGCCGGTGATGTTGTGGGCCAATTGGAATGCCGGTCCGGTGCGCTCCAGTTTCCCGCGGGATGTTGCCGTCGCCGTGGTTGTCATCCTCGGTCTGTTCTTCATTCTTGGCGTTTTGAATGATCCATCGATTCGAAACGTTTTGATGGTTGCGATGCTCGTGCCGATGGTTATACTGACTTTCAGGCATGGGTGGAGAGGGACTGCTTTAGGGGCGCTGCTGGCGAGTTTTTCGCTTGAGTTCTCAATGCCTAAGGTGTATCAGGTCGGGTTCTTCGATCAAAATGTTTTTAATTTCCAACTGCTTTATGCGGTTGTAACGACGCTTCTGTTTATCTTCGATGCTCGTCTGCGTGAGCCTGTTCCCCACAGTAGATCGAATCAGTCCAACAATGATGTCTATGAATTTGCCCGTAAAAGCTACGCCAGCGCCGAGCGCTTGCTTCGAAATCGTGTGCTTGAATACACCGACATCAATGTGCAGATCAATAGAATGCGCAAAGATGTGGTGGCCGATTTAAGGGCAAAAGGGCAGCATTCGGTTGCAATGGAGATGACACGAGTGAGCGTCATCGAATCGCAACTACTGCAGCAATACGTCGCCGCGCTGTATCCGCTTGAAATAGAAACCCATGGCTTGTATCAAGCGTTACGTTCGCCGGCGCTTGAGCGCTTCTGCGGTTCTCAGTTTGAGTGTGTGTTTCGCGGCAACTGTCGTAACTTGTCTTTGGAGATGCAGCTGAGCGCCTATCGCTGCGTTCTCAATTGCGTCGAGATTTTGCCTCCAGCGGGCAGGCACTTTATCCAGGTGCGTGCATGGGCAGCAAGGGAGACTCGTGGTGTCGCGGTGCGTGTTATTGCTGATTCCTCATCGGCTGAAGCGGCTCGGCGCGACTTGAATGACGTCGAAGCTGAGCTAAAAGCAAGATTGAAAGCGCATGGCGGCATGTTTCATCGCCGCCATGCATTAGTTTTGACATTCCTGGTTACTGAGGCAAACCCCATGCAGGTCAGGGAGACACGATCCACTGATCCCCGGCTGCTTCGCGCCATGTGAGCACTGTGAAATTTCTTGTCTTATAGACAAGTTGCGCTTGGTTGCGCTTGGTTGCATCGCTTCCAGTCGGCTCGTTCAAGCGTGCATCTGAGGAAATTTTATTTTCCTTAGGCAACCTAACGCGGTCCACATCCTTCCCCATTGGTAGAGTCCACAACGCGTCATCCACTCTGGCAACAACAGCATGGACTACGCCGGTTACATCGTTGATTTGCAAGTATGTCACGCCATCACGATGGAACTCATAGATGGCAAGCGAGGAGTCCATGGCGAGGTTGGCTGCTTTGGGATTGCTATCGCCGAGTCCGATTGCAGGTGCGCCGACGCCACCACTGGGACAGCAGTCAGCCAGTGCCGCGCTCGATGCGAAGAGTCCGGCGATTAAACAAAAACCCTTAAGCGAATTAGCTATGTTTTTCATGATTTGCCTTCCCCTGCGAGGGGCAAGTCCGCCTGCGATTCAGGCCCTTGTACGGTACGTGCTGGCGAAGAATTTTTGTTGATTGTTTGTCACCAAAATCGTCGAGTAATGCCTGGTCGGTAAGACATTGATTACTCGATCGATTTAACGCGTTATTGGTCGCCTCTGGGCCTGTCTTCCTCGGTGTGGAGGGGGCTCCAACTCGCGGCTTGGCATCAACTCGTTGCCGGCACGCTCAAACCACCCAATTACCTGCCGGTGATGCGCTGGCCCCCAGCGACGCAGAAACTGTTGGGTGGGTGATCGGCAGGGTCATGGAGTGCGGCGAGACGCTGGGCGATGAAGGCCGTTGTCAGGGGGGCGCAGTCGACCTCGATGCAGTGATGCCAGGCGGCATAGCTCTCAGGGAAATGTTGGGACATAGGCGGCTTTGGGACGAGGAGATGAACGCGGCAGCGCAGGGCGAAAAATGACAATTTGCTTTCGCTGAATTGATGTTACTTTATAACACTTGTCCGTCGCCGCGCAGTCTTGCCTCCCGTGTCCCGCCTCCCCTTGTGTTGGATGTGCTGTCTGGAATCGCGCCGCATTCGGTGCTGCCGTCTGCTGTGTCGCGTCGACTGCTTGGGTTTTGAGGTCCAGGCATGAAGCGCCGTCAACTACTACAGGGAGGCGCTGCCGCGGTGATGCTTTTGCCGGCGTTGGGGGCTGCACAAGGACTTCCCGTCCTGCGGGGATGCAACGTGCAGCAGCAGGGCCAGTCGCTGCACCTGCGGCTGGAGCTGGGCGCACAGGTTGCCTATCGCAGTTTCCGGTTGACCGATCCCGAGCGGGTGGTCATCGACCTCTCTGGCGTGTCGTCGCAGTCGCCGCGCATCGATCCGATGCCTGCCGGTGTTGCGGTGGCCCGCATACGCAGCGCGCCACATCTGGATGGTCTGCGCGTCGTGCTCGACCTCCAGCAGCCATGTTCGACCAACATGCACTGGGAAGGTGGCGCGCTAGTGCTGGAGCTTGCCGCCGTGCCCGGCAGCGTCGCGTTGTCCACGAGCGACGCCGCTGCAGCGGCAGCGCCGACGGAGCCGACCCGCTCACGCCTGCATCCCTACGTGGTTGCGATCGATGCCGGCCACGGCGGCAAGGATCCGGGGGCGGTCAGTGTCGATGCGCGTTACGAAAAACATGTGGCCATGGCGGTCGCCGGGCGGCTGCATCGACGCCTGGCGGCCGATGCGCGCTACCGGCCGACCATGATCCGCAGCGATGACCGCTTCGTGCCGTTGCACGAGCGCGTGTTGATCGCGCATCGCCACAATGCGGACCTGTTCGTCTCCATCCATGCCGATGCCGCACCAACGCGCCAAGCGCGCGGCGCCTCGGTCTTTGCGCTGTCGCAGACTGGCGCCAGCTCCGCGCTGGCGCGCTGGATCGCCGATAGCGAAAACGCTGCCGACGACATGGGCGATACCGCGCGCCGGCTGCGGGTGCCGAGCAATCCGGTGTTGTCGCAGGTGCTGGCCGATCTGTCGCTGAGCGGCACCATCGCCAGCAGCCTGGCATTCGGCACGTTGATGTTGGAGCGCCTGCAGCAGGTGACGCGCCTGCATCAAAACCAGGTGGGGCAGGCCGGTTTTGCGGTGTTGAAGTCGCCGGACATTCCGTCGCTGCTGGTAGAAACCGGCTTCATGAGCAATCGCGACGATTGCAGCCGCCTGTGCAGCGATACGCATCAGGACGAACTCGCGCAGACATTGCATGCGGGAATCGACGACTACTTCGCTGCGTTTCCTGGCCGCGCCTGAGGCGCGGTCGTCACCTTTATCTTCGACGAGACCCCGATGTCCCCTACGCTTCCCGATGTTGCTGTGACCGAACCATCAACGCTGAGCGCGCCCCTGCGATGGGTGGGCATGCAGGACATCGCCATTCCCGTGCAGTTGGAGACCGGTAGCAGCCAGCTCGCCGCGCGCGCCAGCGTGCAGGTCGACCTGCCGCGGGCAGAGCTGAAAGGCATCCACATGTCGCGGCTGTACCGCCTGCTGGATACGCATCTGCAGCAGCCATTGTCGCCGGCCATGCTCTCGCAGTTATTGCAGGCGCTGATCGACAGCCATGCCGATTGCGCGAGCCGCGCCGCTCGGCTGACGCTCAGCTTCGAACTGATGTTACGCACTCCGGCACTGCGCAGTGAGGGACTGAGTGGCTGGCGTGCCTATCCGGTGCACATCGCCGCGCAATGCAGGGCAGGGCGCACAACGATCCAGCTCCAGATCGAGGTGTTGTACGCCTCCACCTGCCCCTGTTCGGCAGCCTTGTCGCGGCAGCTGCTGAGCGATGCATTCGTGCAGCAACATGCCGGGCGCGATACGCTGCCGCTGCGCGATGTTGTGCAATGGCTGCAGGACCACGGTACCTACGCCACGCCGCATAGCCAACGCAGCGTGGCGCAGGTACGCGTCGAGCTGCCCGCCGATGCGCAGCGCTTGGCCATCCAGCAACTGGTCGGTCTGTGCGAGCAGGCGTTGGCGACGCCGGTGCAGGCAGCAGTGCGGCGACCAGACGAACAGGCATTTGCGCGCCTGAATGGCGCAAACCTGATGTATGTCGAAGATGCGGCGCGACGCCTGCGCAAGCCGCTGGCAGAGCACTACGCGGCCTTTCATGTAGCGGTACGCCATCTGGAAAGCCTGCATGCCCACGACGCCGTCGCCGAAACCGGCAGCGACGACGCGGTGCTTGGCCCGACAACCATGTGAGCAGACGCGATGCACTGCAAATTCCCAAGGCGGTCGGCACGCATGGTGCACAGATACAGCACGTCGACTCACGTCGCCGCGCAGCGAACGCGCACCGCCGAGCGCGCCGCGATGAGGTCCGTTCTCCTTGTGCTGATGTGGCTGATCTGAGCCGCGTTCCTGAGATCGACACATCGTCGAACGCTTGCCGTGCGATGCCTGCGAATCTGCATGCGTTTGTCTGCGGCCAGGTGAGGGCATGGCCGTATCGCATCCCGATAAAGCGCTGCCGCATCGCGGGCGTGAGATGGAATCCCGCGCCGTGTGGGCGGCAACCAACCTCGACTACTTCCTGGGCCCGGCGGTCCTGACCAGGCCAGGATGTGAGACGGAGATGGTTGCGGCCCGCCCGATGCCACATAGACCAACGCATGTGCGCATGCCTGCGCTACAACGCAAAAGCCCCGCAATGCGGGGCTCTGGCGTTTTGCAGTGAGACGCATCGTGGTGCTCCCTAGGGGACTCGAACCCCTGTTTTAGCCTTGAGAGGGCCACGTCCTAACCATTAGACGAAGGGAGCGCTTTTGTCACGTCTTGTGCAGCGCGCTAGTATAGTGAGGTAATAGCCGTTGGGCAATCCTGCAACACAAGACGGAAGCGCCATCATCGAACCCTCAGTTACATCTCCGTTCACGCTGCGCGTCATTCCACGCGACCAGCACACCATCTCGCGCAAGGACATCAGCCCCAACGCGTTACGCGTGTTGTACCGCCTGCGCGAATCGGGCTTTGGCGCCTATCTGGTCGGCGGTGCGGTCCGCGACCTGCTGGTTGGCGGCCACCCGAAGGATTTCGACGTGGCCACCGACGCGACGCCGGAAGAGGTCAAGGCGCTGTTCCGCAACTGTCGCCTGATCGGCCGCCGCTTCCGTCTGGCACATGTGGTGTTCGGTCGCGAAATCATCGAAGTGGCCACCTTCCGCGCCAATGTCGACGATGGCAGCGGCGACCGCGAACTCGATAACGGCCGGCTGGTGCGCGACAACGTCTACGGCACCATCGAAGACGATGCGATCCGCCGCGATTTCACCTGCAATGCCTTGTATTACGCCATCGAGGATTTCTCGGTACGCGATTACTGCGGTGGCTTCGAAGACGTGCAGGCGCGCCTGATGAAGTTGATCGGCGACCCGCAGTTGCGTTACCAGGAAGACCCGGTGCGCATGCTGCGCGCGGTGCGTCTGGCTGCCAAGTTGAATTTCGACATCGAAGCCGGAACCGCCGAACCCATTCCGCGTCTGGCCGGGCTGCTGTCCGAAGCTGCGCCTGCGCGGTTGTTCGAAGAAATTCTCAAGCTGTTCCTGTCCGGGCATGGTGTGGCCAGCTTCGAAGGTCTGGAGCGTTACGGCCTGCTCGGTGCGCTGTTCCCGGAAAGCGCGGCGGCATTGAAGTCCAACCGCAGTGGTGCGTTGCGCGCGATGGTGCTGGAAGGCCTGCGCAATACCGATGCACGCGTGGCCAACGACGAGCCAGTGTCGCCGGCCTTCCTGTTTGCGTTGCTGCTGTGGCCTGCGTTCTGCCGCACCTTGATGGGGCTGCAGGCGCAAGGTGTGCAACCGGAGGATGCGCAGCGCCGCGCGGCCGATCGCGTCACCTTGCATCAGTTGGAGCGCGTCGCGTTGCCGCGCCGTTTCTCGCTGCCGATGCAGGAAATCTGGTTGCTGCAGACGCGTTTCTCCTCGCGTCAGCGCAAGCGGGTATTCCGCACCTTGTCGCATCCGCGCTTCCGCGCGGCATTCGATTTCCTGGTGTTGCGTCAGTTCGCGTCGCCCGATCACGCCGCCGATGTGGAGTTCTGGCGCGAGGCGCAGAAGTCGTCCGGCCAGGAACTGGTGGATGCGATCGAATCGGCGCAGGCCGACCACGAGAGCGATGAGGGCGCACCGCGCAAGCGTCGCCGACGCCGCCGTCGGACCGGCGCACCGGCCGGCGAGTAGGGCATGCAGACCGCCTTTGTCGGCCTGGGTGCCAACCTGGGCCCGGCCGAGGCCAGCGTGCGCGCGGCCATCGCCGCGCTGGGCGCCGTGCCGCAAACCACGCTGATCGCCGCATCGCGCTTGTATCGCACGCCGGCCTGGGGCCGCGAAGACCAGCCCGACTTCATCAATGCCGTGGCCCAGCTGCGTACCAAGCTTGCGCCGCTGCCGCTGCTGGAGGCCTTGCTCGGCATCGAACAGGCGTTCGGCCGCGAGCGTCGCGCCGGCGAGCGCTGGGGCCCGCGTACGCTCGACCTGGACCTGCTGCTGTACGCCGATCAGGTGATCGACCTGCCGCAGTTGCAGGTGCCGCATCCGCATTTGCACGCGCGCGCCTTCGCCCTGCTGCCGCTGTCGGAGCTGGCGCCGGAGGCGATCATTCCGGGCCATGGAACAGTGCGGCGCGCCCTG
The DNA here is from genome assembly GCF_003992815.1 of Xanthomonas sp. DAR33341. NCBI lineage: Bacteria > Pseudomonadati > Pseudomonadota > Gammaproteobacteria > Lysobacterales > Lysobacteraceae > Xanthomonas > Xanthomonas sp. DAR33341. Next base: position 208,147 of record NZ_QEYV01000025.1, read on the forward strand.
CACGCCATCGATACCTGCGGGCTAGAGCCGATTGGGTAGATAATGGCCGGCTTATCACCCCACGTAATGACTTCATGAGCAGCCACGCCGACAGCAAGCCCTGGACCGTGCCCGCCTTGGCGCAGGCCAAGCGCGAGGGTCGAAAACTGGTCATGTTGACCGCGTACGACGCCGGTTTCGCGCGCACCTTCGACGCCCATGGCGTGGACCTGATCCTGGTGGGCGATTCGCTCGGCATGGTGGTGCAGGGGCACGATTCCACCTTGCCGGTGACAACCGCCGACATGGTCTACCACACGGCTTCGGTTGCCCGTGCGCTCGATCGCGCCTTGCTGGTGGCGGACCTGTCGTTCCAGGCCGACGCCACGCCCGAGCGTGCATTGGACGCCGCCACCCAGCTGCTGCAGGCTGGCGCGGAGATGGTCAAGATCGAAGGCGCCGGGCACAAGCTGGAGGCCATCCGTTACCTGGTCGAGCGCGAGATCCCGGTCTGCTCGCACCTGGGCCTGACCCCGCAATCGGTGCTGCGGTTCGGTGGCTACAAGGTGCAGGGGCGCGGCGAGGCTGGCGAGCAGCTGCGTCGTGACGCACAGGCCGTGGTCGACGCCGGTGCCAGCCTGTTGGTGCTGGAATGCGTGCCGACGCCGATCGCCACGCAGATCAGTGCCGACCTCAGCGTGCCCACCGTCGGCATCGGTGCCGGCCCCGGTTGCGACGGCCAGGTGCTGGTGATGCACGACATGCTCGGGCTGGACAGTGGCCACCGCCGGCCCAAGTTCGTCAAGGATTTCCTGGCCGAAGGCGGCTCGGTTGCCGGCGCGGTGCGCGCCTATGCACAGGCGGTGCGCGACGGCAGTTTTCCCGATGCAGAGCACGCGTACGCCGCATGATCCAGACCCTGACCGATCTTTCCGCACTGCGCGCCCTGGTCAATGGCTGGAAGCGCGAGGGCTTGCGTGTGGCGCTGGTGCCTACCATGGGCAACCTGCACGCCGGGCATTATTCGTTGGTGATGCTGGCGCGCCAATACGTCGACCGCGTGGTGTCCAGCGTGTTCGTCAACCCGACCCAGTTCGGCCCGAATGAAGATTTTGCGCGCTACCCGCGCACGCCCGAGGCCGACCTGCGTGGCCTGGAAGACGCCGGTTGCGATGCGCTGTGGCTGCCGGACGTGGACACCATGTATCCGCTCGGCACCGCGCTGGCCACACCGATCCACGCGCCCGGCGTCAGCGATGTGCTGGAAGGCGAATGCCGGCCCGGGCATTTCGATGGCGTGTGCACCGTGGTGGCGCGATTGTTCAACCAGGTGCAGCCGGACGTGGCCGCCTTCGGCAAGAAGGATTACCAGCAGTTGGCGGTGATCCGGCAGATGGTGGCCGACCTGGCGTTTCCGATCGAAATTTTGGGCGGCAGCATCGTGCGCGAGGCCGATGGCCTGGCGATGAGCTCGCGCAACCAGTATCTGTCGGCGGAAGATCGCCCGATCTCGAGCACGATCCGCAAGGTGCTGCTGCAGATGCGCGACAGCTATGCCGCCGGCACGCCGCGTGCGCAGGTGGAAGATGCGGCCAGCCACACGCTGGAACAGGCCGGTTTCCGGGTCGATTACGCGGTGGTGCGGCTGCCTGATCTCAGCGAGCCGGGCGACAGCCACGCCGGCGCGCGCGTGGCCTTGATCGCGGCCCGGTTGGGCAACACGCGCTTGATCGACAACCTGGAATTCTGAGCAGGCCGACGCGCCGTCGGAGCCGTCCGGCAGCGCCAGCGAACGGGGCGCGCGTTTGCGCGCGCTGCGCAGGCCTGAAGCCCTCACCACCGGCCGCAGCGCAAACCGGTGGGGACGGGCGCTTTCCGCTAAAATGCCGGCTTTCCTTTTGTCGTTGCCTGCGTCCATGCATCTGTCCCTGCTGAAAGCCAAGATCCACCGCGCCACCGTCACCCACTCCGAGCTCAACTACGAAGGCTCGATCGCCATCGACGGCCTGCTGCTGGAAGCGACCGGCATCCGCGAGTTCGAACAGGTCCATGTCTGGGACGTCACCAACGGTGCGCGTTTCAGCACCTATGCCATCCGCGCCGAAGACGGCAGCGGCATCATGTCGCTCAACGGTGGCGCGGCGCGTCACGTGCAGGTGGGCGATCTGATCATCGTGGCGGCGTTCGCCAGCATGAGCGAAGACGAAGCCAAGACCTTCAAGCCCAATCTGGTATATGTGAACGCGCACAACGCGATCTCCCACACCAACCACAGCATCCCCACCCAGGCCGCATGACACAGACCAACGGATTCGACGCGCTTCACGCCCACGCCCAGCGCCTGCGCGGCGCTGCCATCCCCGCATTGCTTGCCGCCGAGCCGGAACGGCCGACGCAATACGCCAGGCAAGTCGGTCCGTTGTATTTCAACTTCGCGCGGCAAAAGTACGACCGCGCCGCGCTCGATGCGCTGTTCGCCATCGCGCGCGCGCGCGATCTTTCCGGCGCGTTCCAGCGCCTGTTCCGTGGCGAGCAGGTCAATGTCACCGAACAGCGCGCTGCATTGCACACCGCATTGCGCGGCGACCTGACCGATGCGCCGGTGGCCTCCGAAGCGTATGCCACCGCCGAGGAAGTCCGCCAACGCATGGGCGCGCTGATCCAGCAGCTGGAAGCCACCGACGTCACCGATATCGTCAGCGTCGGCATCGGCGGTTCGGACCTGGGGCCGCGGCTGGTGGCCGATGCCTTGCGGGCGCCGTCGGGCGCGCGTTTCCGCGTGCATTTCGTCTCCAACGTCGATGGCGCGGCGATGCAGCGCACGCTGGCCACGCTGGACCCGGCACGCACCGCCGGTATCCTGATCTCCAAGACCTTCGGCACCCAGGAAACCCTGCTCAACGGCAGCATCTTGCATGCCTGGCTCGGTGGCAGCGAGCGGCTGTACGCAGTCAGTGCCAACCCCGAGCGTGCCGCCAAGGCCTTCGATATCGCACCCGGCCGCGTGCTGCCGATGTGGGATTGGGTGGGCGGGCGCTACTCGCTGTGGTCGGCAGTGGGTTTCCCGATTGCATTGGCCATTGGTTTCGAGCGTTTCGAACAACTGCTGGAAGGCGCCGCGCAGTTCGATGCGCATGTGCTCAACACGCCGCTGGAAGAAAACGTTGCGGTGTTGCATGGCCTGACGGCAGTGTGGAACCGCAACCTGCTCGGTAGCGCCACGCACGCGGTGATGACCTACGACCAGCGCCTGGCACTGCTGCCGGCTTACCTGCAGCAGCTGGTGATGGAGAGCCTGGGCAAGCGCGTCAAGCTCGATGGCTCGGCGGTGGACAGCGACACCGTGTCGGTGTGGTGGGGCGGTGCCGGCACCGATGTGCAGCACAGCTTCTTCCAGGCGCTGCATCAGGGCACCAGCGTGGTGCCGGCCGATTTCATCGGCACCGTGCACAACGACGACCCGTACGCGGAAAACCATACTGCGCTGATGGCCAATGTGCTGGCGCAGACCGAGGCGCTGGCCAACGGCCAGGACAGCAGCGACCCGCACCGCAGCTACCCGGGCGGCCGCCCGAGCACGGTGATCCTGCTCGATGCGCTCACCCCGCAGGCGCTGGGTGCGCTGATCTCGATGTACGAGCACAGCGTCTACGTGCAATCGGTGATGTGGGGCATCAATGCGTTCGACCAGTTCGGCGTGGAGCTGGGCAAGCAGCTGGCCAGCCAGTTGCTGCCGGCGCTGAAGGGCGAATCGGCCGATGTGGCCGACCCGGTGACGCGCGAGCTGCTGAACAAGTTGCGCGGCTGAGCATTTGCGCATCGCGCTTAAAAAAACGGGGCCTGCGGGCCCCGTTTTGTTTTGGACGGCATGGTCGACCGCATTGTTTGGACAAAATGGACAAATTTCCTAAATTGGGAATTTGAGAGTAGGCTGATCGCCAGCACTCCGCCCCGGATTTCCCCATGTCGCGCTTCCAGGATCTGCCCGAGCTCGAAAAATCCCCCGCTGCCGACATCAAGGTGAAGGGCTGGCCCAGCCTGATGCGCAAGGTGCGCTCGCACGGGGCAGTGGTGATCACCAACCACAATCATCCCGAAGCGGTGGTGGTGGATGCCGAGGAGTATCGGCGCCTGGTCAATCAGGCCAGTGCGGCGGCCGCAACCTCGGCGCGCGCGCAGTCGCTGCAGGCACTGCAGGCGAAGTTCGACGCGCACCTTGCGGTGACTGAGGGTGCGGGCCTGGCCAAGGCGATCGCCACACCGGCACGCCGCGGCCGCAAGGTCGCCCTGGGCCCGTCGCTGTAAGCGATGGGCCATCTTCTGGTGCTGGCCGGCGTCAATGGCGCGGGCAAGAGTTCGTTACTGGGTCGTTTTCTGCTGGAGGACGGCGCCACCTGGTTCAATCCCGATGCCTTCACCAAGGAACTGGTGGAGCGGGGCTGGGCGGCTGCAGAGGCGAATGCGCAGGCCTGGCAGGAGGGCGTGCGGCGGCTGCGCCAGGCCATGGCCGATGGCAGCGATTTCGCCTTCGAAACCACGCTGGGCGCGACGACCATTCCGCGCCTGCTGCGCGAGGCTTGCGCGCAACAGACGGTAGCGGTCTGGTTTTGCGGGTTGGCGACGGTGGATCTGCACATCGAGCGCGTGGCGGCGCGGGTTGCGGCCGGCGGTCATGCCATTCCCGAACACAAGATCCGCGAGCGTTACGACGCCTCGCGTGCCAATCTGATTGCGTTGCTGCCGCATCTGGCCGTGCTGCATGTCTACGACAACAGCGCACCGGCCGACGCCGCGGGTCAGGCATCGCCCACGCTGGTACTGGAACTGGACCGCAGCGGCCTGCATTACCCGCAGACGCCGGACGAGCTGGCGCAGGTGCCTGACTGGGCCAAACCCATCGTGATGGCGGCGCTGGAGTTGCGGCAGTCTTGAGCCGCGCGTGCGGTCTGATCTGATTCTCACCGACGCGGCCAGACATCCATCGACCTCACCCGTAGGAGCGCACCCGGGCGCGACAGGCCATCCGGGCAACGCTCCTCGCGCCCAGGTGCGCTCCTACCGGCCTTGCGACAGCAGCGAGAACGCCACGCTGCACGGGTCAGCCTCACCCGTGGGAGCGCACCCGGGCGGGACAGGCCATACCGGCAACGCTCCTCGCGCCCAGGTGCGCTCCTACCGGCCTTGCGACAGCAGCGAGAACGCCACGCTGCACGGGTCAGCCTCACCCGTGGGAGCGCACCCGGGCGCGACAGGCCATATCGGCAACGCTGCTCGCGCCCAGGTGCGCTCCTACCGGCCTTGCGACAGCAGCGAGAACGCCACGCTGCACGGGTCAGCCTCACCCGTAGGAGCGCACCCGGGCGCGACAGGCCGTACCGGCAACGCTGCTCGCGCCCAGATGCGCTCCTACCGGGATGCGACAGCAGCCAGAATGCCCCGCTGCACGTGTCGGCTGTAGCGGCATGCAGCGCCGCAACGCAAAACGGCGGCGCTTACGCCTTGCTCAACTGCACGGCCACCGGGTCGCCGGTGAGATAACCCACCGCTCCACCGAAGCGGTCCTTGTAGTTGGCGCGGACCAGCGGATCGAGCGTGGCCTTGACGGTGTCGTGCAACGGGCTCTCCCAGTCGCCGGGATGCTGGAAGTTGCTCATCACATAGGTCCAGCCGTGGATCTCGTCGACCGCGTGCAGGCCGGTCGATTCGGCGCCCGCCGGCACCGACAGCACGCGCGTCAGCGTGCCGCTGTCCACGTTGTAGGCCCACAGGAAATTATTGACGTGCAGGCTGCTGTCTTCGCCGATGAACAAGGTGCGCAGCGATTCGGAGAACTTGAGGTTGTCCGGGTTGGCGATCCGTTCCGGGTCGGCCAGATTGCCGAGCGCATCGGCTTTGGCCAGGTTGTGTCCGGTGAGGGCAGCCGGGGCGGCCATGTCGATCGGCACCCAGTCGCTATGGATCGGGGCGCCTTGGCTGTCGCGCTGGCCGCCGCGCAGGTTCAAGGCATACACCGCGCCGGCTTCCGGACCCTCGACTTTCACATCGCCCGAGCCGTTGAGCATGCTGGTGACGATGTAGGACATCGCCATATAGGCGACCTTGTCGTGCGCGTTGACGGTGGTGCCTTCGAGCTTGGTGAAGCCCAGGCTGCCGCCGGCCAGCGCGGCATAGCGATGGGTTTCCAGGTACGTGGCGGCCTTCTCCATGCCGGGCTTGATGCGGATCCAGTTGAAGGTGCCGTTGAACGGGATCTTGGTGAACGAGGCATCGCCCGGGTCGCTCAGGTGCACGTCGAGGATGTCGGCAGCGGTGAGGCGGTCGGCCATGGCCTGGATCTCGGCACTGGTGGCATGGCCAAGCTTGATCCAGCGCAGCGTGGCCGCGCCCGGGCCGATGCCCGAGGTCTGGTGCCACTTGCCGACATACAGGGTGCCGGCGGAGAGGTCGGCCTTGCGGTCGGCAATGAACATGAAGAGCCCGCCGTTGGTCGCGTCGTCGCCCATCAGCACGGTGCGTTGGTCGGGCATGACCTGTACCAGCTCGTGCGAGATGCGGCCCAGGCAGTAATGCTTGCGCACGCTGCCGGTGCCGTCCGGGTGCACGGTGATTTCCGGCAGATGGCCGTAGTGGTACGGGTTGGCTTTATTCGGATCGCCGTACAGATGCGTGCTGTAGCTGCGGAACTGCGTGTTGCCGGCCAATGCCGCGGCATCGGGCTCGTACTCTTCGCTGGACAGGTGGGTATTCCACGGCGACAGGCTGGCGCCGCAGGTGGTCCACAACCCATGGACCGGTGCGGTGTCGACATTGTGGTACTTCACCAGCGACAGCTTGCCGGTGGCCGGGTCCTGATCCAGCGTCAACACGGCGATCGGCGCAGGCAGGTGACGGTTGGTGTCGTTGCCGGCCAGGTCGCGGGTGGTGTATTCGAACTGCACCACGGCGAACACGTGGTTGCCCTTGACGCCTGGCACCTTGGCATTGGGCAGGGTCAATAGCGAGGAGCCGTCCGGGCAATCGGAAAAGAACGGACGTTCGGAACCGGGTTTGGAGCGGTCGATGATCGGGCGATGCTGGATGTCGTAGTACCCGCCGGCCAGCACGGTGCCGCCGTTGCCGTCCGGCACCTGGTCGCCGGTGACGAAGAACCGGTGGTAGGCCAGCGCATAGCGCTGCGTGCTGCCGTCGCTGCGCGTCACGCTGAGTGCCGAACCGACCGTGGTGGTGGCCATTGCGGCCGGGTCGGCCAGGCTCGGCGCCGGCATGCCGTGGAAGGTGGCCGAGACCAGGCGGGTCGGGTTCTCCGATGGCCGCAGTGGGCGCGCGGCCCACGCCGCACCGCCAAGCTGTTGCAGGGCGGCAGCGCTGGCGTTGCCGAGCGGCAACAGGGGAACGGCCGCCAGCAATTGCATCAGGCGACGACGGGAGGGGTCGGGGGAGGGGGACATCGAAACTCCAGACAAAGGCAACGATCAACGATGGCAATGGCGCATCGGCAAGCCGGTCACGCTAGGCCGCTGGTATGACAGTTGTTTGACAGCAAGCTCACCCGTTGGCCTGCGTTCGAACGTGTCGTGGCAAGCGAGCGCTGCCAGAGACCCTCGGCATGCCGATACTGCGCACTAGCCTGAGCTGCAGGTGGTGCGATGCAGCAAAGTGGATCTGCTCGCGCTGTCAGACGCGGCAGCGGATTAGGTGGTTTTGCGCGGTTTCACAGGTGCTGCCGGTATTCCAATGCTATAGCCGCGGCCAATAAGTTGCCCGGTATTCGGCATACGGGCAGCCGTTGTTGACAGGGTAGGGGAATCACGCAAGCGTACGCCGCCTAATGGCCTGCGGCGCAACGCATCGCCGTGGGAGAACCACCCTGGAGAAACGAATCTTGGACAAGCTGCTCCGTCGTACCGCCGCGCCCGTCGCGCGTCGCGCCCTCTGCCTGGCCACCGCTGCGGCGGTGCTGATGTTGGCCGCCTGCCAAGGCAAGGACACTGCTGCCGAGGCGAGCAAGGCGGCTCCGGCCGCCGCACCTGCCGAGGCGTCGACCGCCATCCATCCGGACCAGTGGCCGTCGCCGAAGTGGCCATTCGCGCAGGACGCGGCGCTGGAGCAGCGCATCACCGATGTGATGGCCAAGATGAGCGTGGAAGAGAAGGTAGCCCAGACCATCCAGGGCGATATCGCCAGCATGACCCCGGACGACGTGCGCAAGTACCGTATCGGCTCGGTGCTGGCCGGCGGCAATTCCGATCCGGGCGGCAAGTACAACGCCAGCCCGGCCGAATGGTTGAAGCTGGCCGACGCGTTCTATGAGGCGTCGATGGACACCTCCAAGGGCGGCAACGCGATTCCGATCATCTTCGGCATCGATGCGGTGCACGGCCAGAGCAACATCGTCGGTGCCACGCTGTTTCCGCACAACATTGGCCTGGGCGCCACGCGCAACCCGGACCTGATCAAGAAGATCGGCGAAGTCACCGCTGCCGAAACCCGCGTCACCGGCATGGAGTGGACCTTCGCGCCGACCGTGGCCGTGCCGCAGGACGACCGCTGGGGCCGGACCTACGAAGGCTATTCCGAGTCGCCGGACGTGGTGGCCAGCTTTGCCGGCAAGATGGTCGAAGGCGTACAGGGCGTGCCGGGCACGCCGCAGTTCCTGGACGGCAGCCACGTCATTTCGTCGGTGAAGCATTTCGTCGGCGACGGCGGCACCACCGACGGCAAGGACCAGGGCGACACCAAGGTGTCCGAAGCTACCATGCGCGATATCCACGCCGCCGGTTATCCGCCTGCGATTGCCGCTGGCGCACAGAGCGTGATGGCCTCGTTCAACAGCTTCAACGGCGAAAAGATGCACGGCAACAAGGTCATGCTGACCGACGTGCTCAAGGGCCGCATGAATTTTGGCGGATTCGTGGTCGGCGACTGGAATGGCCACGGCCAGGTCAAGGGCTGCACCAACCAGAATTGCCCGGCCTCGTTCATCGCCGGTGTCGACATGGCGATGGCCGCCGACAGCTGGAAGGGCATCTACGAAACCGAACTGGCGGCGGTGAAGTCCGGCCAGATTTCGGTCGAGCGTCTGGACGATGCCGTGCGCCGCATCCTGCGCGTGAAGATGCGCCTGGGCCTGTTCGAGGCCGGCAAGCCGTCCAAGCGCCCACTCGGTGGCAAGTACGAATTGCTCGGCGCACCGGAACACCGTGCCATCGCCCGCCAGGCGGTACGTGAGTCGCTGGTGCTGCTGAAGAACCAGGCCGGCATCCTGCCGCTGAATCCGACCAAGCGCGTGCTGGTGGTCGGCGATGGCGCCAACGACATGGGCAAGCAGTCCGGCGGCTGGACCCTGAACTGGCAGGGTACCGGCACCAAGCGCAGCGACTACCCCAACGGCACCACCATCTGGGAAGGCCTGGACAAGCAGATCAAGGCCGCCGGCGGCAGCGCCGAGCTGGCCGTGGATGGCGCCTACAAGACCAAGCCGGACGTGGCCGTGGTGGTGTTCGGCGAAAATCCGTATGCCGAATTCCAGGGCGATATCGCCACCCTGCTGTACAAGCCGGGCGACGAAAGCGAACTGGCCCTGATCAAGAAACTCAAGGCCGAAGCCATCCCGGTGGTGGCGGTGTTCCTGAGCGGGCGTCCGCTGTGGATGAATCAGTACATCAACGCCTCCGACGCGTTCGTCGCTGCCTGGTTGCCGGGCTCCGAAGGCGAGGGCATTGCCGATGTGCTGCTGCGCAAGGCCGATGGCTCGGTGCAGAACGACTTCAAGGGCAAGCTCAGCTTCTCCTGGCCCAAGACCGCCGTGCAGTTCGCCAATAACGTCGGCCAGAAGGACTACGACCCGCAGTTCAAGTTCGGCTTCGGCCTGACCTACGCCGACAAGGGCGACCTGGCAGCACTGCCGGAAGAATCCGGCGTGTCCGGCGAGCAGTCGGTAGGCGGGATGTACTTCGTGCGCGGCAAGCCTGCGCTCGGCATCGCCATGCAGCTGTCCAACGCCGGCCAGGCCAACATGCCGGCAACCACGCTGCCGGTGGGCTTGTCCGATGGCAGCCTGAAGATGACCGCAGTCGACCACAAGGCGCAGGAAGATGCGCGCCGTCTGGTGTGGTCCGGCAGTACCGCCTCCAGCGTGTTGCTGGTGTCCGCCAAGCCGGTGGACGTCTCGCGTGAAAGCAACGGCGATGTGCAGTTGCAGCTGACCCTGCGCCGCGACAGCGCGGTGACCGCGCCGGTGTGGCTGGGCGTGGGCTGTGGCGACAAGTGCGGTGGTCGTGTCGACGTCCAGAAGACCCTGGCTACGCTGCCGCAAGGCCAGTGGAAAGTGGTCGGCGTGCCGTTGAAGTGCTTCGCAGTGGCCGGCGCGGATGTGACCAAGCTGACCCAGGTCGCCAGCATCGAAAGCGCTGCCGCGCTGGACCTGTCGGTGTCCAGGGTGTCGCTGGGCGCGCTCAACGAAGCCGAAGTCACCGTCGACTGCCCGGTCAAGTAAGCAGCATTCCCGCAGGCGTACGCCCGCCTGCAGGAGATCGGATGAAACAGGCGCGTCGCCAGTGCTGGCGGCGCGGTATAGCGGCCACCCTGATCGGTGGTGTCATCAGCCGCCGCGGGACGCGTGCGTCGATCGGCCGGGATGGCCTGCAGCTGCGGTTCGCCGCGTTGCCGTGGCGCATGCTGTGCGTTGCGGCGGCATTCTGCAGGCCTGTCTGGCGTTCGACGCACACCCCAAAGCCAGACAGGAGAGTGCAGTGGGTTTGGCGACGTTGGATATCGTGATCGTGCTGGTCTATCTGGCCGGCATCTTCGTGCTCGCGCAGTGGGTCTCGCGCGAGAAGGCAGGCCACAGCAAGAGCGCCGAGGATTACTTCCTGGCGAGCAAGTCGCTGCCGTGGTGGGCGATCGGCGCATCGCTGATCGCTGCGAACATCTCGGCCGAACAGATCATCGGCATGGCCGGTTCGGGCTATGCGATCGGTCTGGCGATCGCCTCCTACGAATGGATGGCGGCGCTGACCCTGCTGATCGTCGGCAAGTTCTTCCTGCCGATCTTCCTGCGCAACGGCATCTACACCATGCCGCAGTTTTTGGAGCAGCGTTACGGCACGTGGATCCGCACGCTGATGGCGGTGTTCTGGCTGCTGCTGTACGTGTTCGTCAATCTCACCTCGATCCTGTGGCTGGGATCGATCGCGGTCAGCCAGGTCACCGGCATGGACCAGACCCTGGCGCTGGCGTTGATCGGCGTGTTCGCGCTGGTCTACCAGCTGTATGGCGGATTGAAGGCGGTGGCGCTGACCGACATCGTGCAGGTCACCCTGCTGGTGCTGGGCGGCCTGCTGGTGGCGGGGCTGACCCTGGCGCGCATTGGCGACGGTGCCGGCGTGCTGGCCGGCTTCCAGCACCTGTGGACTGCGCACCCCGAGCACTTCCACATGATCCTGACCAGGGACAACCCGTTCTACAAGGATCTGCCGGGCCTGAGCGTGCTGCTCGGCGGGCTGTGGGTGATGAACATCAGCTACTGGGGTTTCAATCAGTACATCATCCAGCGCGCGCTGGCCGCCAAGAACATCGGCGAGGCGCAAAAGGGCATGGTGTTCGCCGCGTTCCTGAAGCTGCTGATGCCGTTGGTGATCGTGGTGCCGGGCATTGCCGCAGTGGTGCTGGCGCCGGATCTGGCCAAGCCCGACCAGGCCTACCCGACCATGATGCAGTTGTTGCCGACCGGCATCCTGGGCCTGGTGTTTGCCGCGTTGGTTGCGGCGATCGTGGCCTCGCTGGCCTCGAAGATCAATTCGGTGGCGACGATCTTCACCCTGGATTTCTACGCCAAGTTCCGTCCGCAGACCGAGCAGAAGCAGCTGGTGCGCGTGGGGCGTCTCGTGGCCGCCGCCTCGGTGCTGATCGGCATCCTCACTGCGCGGCCGTTGCTGGGCAACTTCGATCAGGGCTTTCAGTTCATCCAGGAATTCACCGGCTTCTTTACCCCAGGCGTGGTGGTGATCTTCATGCTTGGCCTGTTCTGGAAGCGGGCCAACGAAGCCGGCGCGCTGACCGCGGCGATCGGCTCGGTGGTGTTGTCGTTCGCGCTCAAGTTCGCCTGGCCCGAACTGCCGTTCATGGACCGCATCGGTGTGGTGTTCGTTGCCGCGCTGGTATTGGCGGTGGTGGTGTCGCTGCTGACGCCTGCCACGCAGGCACGCGATCTGATCCGTACCAACGACGTTGCCTACGGCACCACGCTCGGCTTCAAGATCGGCGCCGCCGGCGTGATCGCGATTCTGATCGTGCTGTACACCGTGTTCTGGTAAGCAGCGATGTCTTGAAACGCAGCGCGGCGTGGCACCTTGGTGTCGCGCCGCGCTGCGTTGACACTGCGCACGCGTGGGAGATGCCGCTCGAGTACCGCACGCGCCACCGAGTGGTGGACGCGGTTGGTTTGTTGGCTGCGCCTAGACGCGCGCCGCGGCCAAGCTGGCGGCAAGCAGGTTGACCGGCGCGGCATGTTGCTCGTGCCACGGCGTTTCTAGCCAGGTTTCCAGCGCGGCGGCCGGCATCGGTTTGGCGATCCAGTAGCCCTGGCCTTCGTCGCAGCCCCAGGCGCGCAATTGCGCGTACGCCTCCGCCGATTCGATGCCTTCGGCGACCACGCGCTGGCCCAGACTGTGGCCAAGCTGGATCATCGCCGGTACCAGGGTGCGATCGGTTCGGCTGTCCGGCAGCGAGCGGATGAAGGATTGATCGATCTTCAACGAACTGGCCGGCAGCTGCTTGAGATAGCTGAAATTGCTGTAGCCGGTGCCGAAGTCGTCGATGGCGATATGCACGCCCAGCGCCGCAATGGCGGCCAGTTGTTCGGCCAGGTGATCGGGGTGGCGGATCATCGCGCTTTCGGTGAATTCGATCTCCAGCCGGCGCGGGTCCAGCTTGTGACGATCCAGGCCGCGCCGCAACAGGCCGGCAAAACCGGGGCGATCCAGATCGGCAGCCGACACGTTCAAGGCCAGGTTGAAGTCCAGGCCTTGCTGCTGCCAGCGCGCTGCCTGCGCAATGCCGTTGTCGATGACCCAGGCGGTAATGCGGTTGATCAGCGCAGTTTTCTCGGCCATCGGAATGAAATCCGACGGCATCACTGGGCCGATCATCGGGTGCTGCCAGCGCAGCAAGGCTTCCACGCCTACGCAGCGGTGGTCGTGCAGATCCACGCGCGGTTGAAAGTGCAGGCGCAGCTGGCTGGCGCTGTCCAGGGCAGCGGGCAGGGCGGCGAGCAGGCGGAAGGTGTTGCGCTGGGCGACATCGTGCTTGCGCTCGTACATGCTCCACGGCAGGCAGCGCTCGCGCGCGATATCCACCGCGGTGGTCAGTGAGCGGATGGTATCGGCGGCGCCGTAGCTGGACTGCAGCGACACCGCGCCGATCGAAGCCACCGCGGTATGCGGAATGCCCTGGTGTTCCAATGGCTCGGTGAACGCCTTGGAGACCTTGGTGCATAGCGTGGCCAGACGCTGGCCTTCCGCCTGGGCCAGGAAGCCGAAGGTCGTCGGGTCCAGCCGATACAGCAGGGTGCCGCCGGGCAGATAGGCCGCAAGGCGACGCTGCGCCAGGGCGACGTAGCCGTCTGCGTATTCCCAGCCCAGCGCCTTGACCATATCGCGGAAGTAGTCGCTGCCGCAGACATCGATGGCCACCGCCGTGGTCGCCGGCGCAGTGTCGCGTTGCGACAGCCAGGTATCCAGGTCTTCGCTAAAGCGCGAGCGATTGGGCAGCCCGGTCGGACCATCGCGGTAGGTGGTACTGCGCAGGTTTTCCACGCGCAGCACGGCCAGGTCGCGCAGGCCTTCCAGCTGCGTGATCGCAGCTTGATCCAGCCCTGGGCGCGGGCTGGTGCCGATCACGCACAAGGTGCCGATGCGATGGCCGTCGCACAGCTTCAGCGGTGCGCCGGCATAGAAGCGAATGAACGGCGGGCCCAGCACCAGCGGGTTGTCGCAGAAGCGCGGATCCAGTTGCGCATCCGGCACCACCATCACCTCGTCCGAGCGGATCGCATGCGCGCAGAACGCCTGGCTACGCGGCGTTTCGCGCGCTTCCAGGCCGATGCGCGCCTTGAACCACTGGCGGTGCTCGTCCACCAGCGAGACCACCGCAATTTCCGCGTCCAGGCTGCACGCGGCCATCGCGGCCACGGTGTCGAACACCGGGTCTGGCGGCGAATCCAGCAGGCACAGGCCGCGCAGCACCTCGAGCCGGGTGGACTCGTCGAGCGTGGGCGGAAGAAGAGACTCGGCAGCGGCGGGCAGGGAAGGCATGTGCTCGTATCGGCCTGAAGCGTAATCCCTTGACCGGCGGTGGCTGGCTCCGTTCAGTTGCAGTACGGGACGCAGCACGCGTTGGAATTCATGAACGGTACCGTCGCCGCGTCAGCCGTGCGCCGCACGCGATTCGACTGCGATCTGCGCGGCGCTGTCGCGGCCATGCGGCGTCTGCCGGGGCTGGAATGCGTGCCCACACCAACGCGCGTGGCGCATGTGTCGTCCGGCGACAGCGCCTAAATATCTCGCGTGCGCTGCCGATCATCTTTTGACCACAGCAGTGTTGACGCAACCATCTGCATCGCACATGCGACCAATGATCTTTAACCGATGTTTGCTTTTGTGATGTGCATTCGACTCATGGGTGTCACGAATTGACACAGTCTTCACCCGTGCTGTGAATCTGGCCATCGCGGTTTTGTCACTTCTATTTTGGAATCATCGTGAATTCATTGCTGTCTTTTGCACAACGCACGCTCCTGGTCGTCGCCGGTCTGGCCGCGTCGTCTGCCGCCCATGCAGGGCTCACGGTGTCCGGCACGCAGTTACGCGAGTCCAATGGCAATGCATTGGTGCTGCGCGGCGTCAACCTGCCGCATGCCTGGTATGCGGGCCGCACCGATGCGGCGTTGGCAGCCATCGCGGCCACCGGCGCCAACAGCGTGCGCGTCGTGCTCAGTTCCGGCTACCGCTGGACGCGCACACCGGAGGCCGATGTGGCCCGCATCATCGCGCGCTGCAAAAGCCTGGGCTTGATCGCCGTGCTGGAGGTCCACGACACCACCGGCTATGGCGAAGACACCGCCGCTGCGAATCTGGTCAATGCGACCAATTACTGGGTCGGCATCCGCAAGGCGCTGATCGGCAACGAAGACCATGTGGTCATCAATATCGCCAACGAACCGTTCGGCAACAGTCTTGCTGCCAGCGAATGGGTCAACGGCCATGCCACCGCCATCGCCACCTTGCGCAAGAATGGACTGACCCACGCCTTGATGGTGGATGCGCCCAACTGGGGCCAGGACTGGAAATTCTACATGCGCGACAACGCCGCTGTTCTGCTGGCGCGCGACAGCCGCCGCAACCTGATGTTCAGCGTGCACATGTACGAAGTGTTCGGCAGCGATGCCACGATCAACAATTACTTGCGCGCCTTCAACGATAAAAAGCTGGCGCTGGTGATCGGCGAATTCGGTGGGGACCATCGCGGTGCGCACGTGGACGAAGCGGCGATCATGCGCCGCGCGCGCGACTACAACGTCGGCTACATGGGCTGGTCATGGTCGGGCAACGACAGCAGTACGAAGTCGCTGGACATCGCGATCGGCTGGAATGCGGCACAACTGAGCACCTGGGGGCGCAACTTGATCCTGGGCACCGATGGCATCGCAGCAACCTCGCGTCGGGCGAGCGTGTTCGGCCCGCTGTGAGATTGAAGTCCTGCAGTCGGCGCCTGTAGTTTTCCGAAACGCATTGAAGCGCACTGCAAAGCTGTCGAACTGCGGCCCGTTGCGGGGCCGGTGCCGGCACCTGGGCGCGTGACACGCGTGTACGCGCGTCCCTGCAGGCCCTCGCGCGGCATCCATGCGGCGTGGGGTCCGGCGACAGGGGAGACGGCTAGCGTAACGGCCCCGGGCTCGGGCGCTTGGTCAGCTTGCGCTGCAGCGAGCGGCGATGCATGCCGAGCAGGCGCGCGGCCGCCGACACGTTGCCGCCGGTTTCGTGCAGCGCCTGCTGGATGTGCTCCCACTGCAAGCGGCTGAGCGGCGTCATCATTTCCTGCGCGCTTTCTTCTTCGTCCGGCTCTGGCAGGTCGTCATCCTCTTCGCCCAGCGCCCGCATGATGGTGGGGATATTGGCCGGCTTGGGCAGGTAATCATCGGCGCCGAGTTTGATCGCCTCCACTGCAGTGGCGATGCTGGCGTAACCGGTGACCAGCAGAATGCGCATGTCGGCACGGATCTCGCGCAGCGGCTGGATCAGGCTCAAACCGGAGTCGTGGCCGAGCTTGAGATCGATCAACGCAAAATCCGGCAACGCGCTGCGTGCCGTGGACAACGCACTGGCCGCATCGGTGGCGGTGAGCGTTTCCACGCCGCGGCGTGCAAGGCTGCGTTGCAGCGTGCGCAGGTACAAGGTGTCGTCGTCGACCAGCAGGCCGGTACGGATCGGGGGACTTGTCATGCGAGTGCCTCGTGGTCGGAGAGCGGCAGACGGAAACCGACGCGCGCGCCGCTGCCTTCGGCGGGCAGCATCCACAACTCGCCCTGCAGGCGTTCGACGGTGGCATGCGAGAGCGCCAGCCCGACGCCCATGCCGTCGTGCTTGCCGCTATTGAATAGCGTGCCCGGCAGCATCGCTTGCGCGGTGTCGAAGCCGGGTCCGTAGTCGCGCACTTCGCCGCTGAGATGGTCGTGTTCCACGCGCAGGGTCAGGTCGATCTGCGGGCGTCCGGCGCGTTCGCCGGCATCGGCGGCATTGTTGAGCAGCACCATCAGCAGGTGGCTGACGCCGGGCTGCAGCATCAGGCGCATTGGCGCGTCCTCGTTGCGGCGCAGCTCGATGGTGGGCCGCACCAGGCGCCATTGTTCCAGCACTTCTTTCACGGCCACCTCGCGGCTCAGATGGCCGTTGTCGGCAGGTGCTGCCAATGCCAGCACGCGCTCGTGGCACTGCACCAGCAGCTCGCGCAAGGTGTCCAGGTCCTCGCGCAATTCGCCCTGCTCGCACTGATCGGCGATGTCGTCCACCAGCAGGGTCATGGTGGCCAGCGGCGTGTTCAATTCGTGCGCCACCGAGGCCGCATGCGTGGCCAGCGCGACGATGCCTTCGTTGCGCGCAAAGCGCTCACGCAAGGTCGAGATTTCGCGCTCGCGCTCGCGCATCGAAAGAGCCAGCCGTGTCGCGAACGCCAGCACCACCACGGTGGACAGCAGGAAGTTGGCCGCCATGCCCCACATGTGCAGGCTGAGCGGGTCGAAGCCGCCGTAGGGCAGCGGCAGACCGAACGCTGCGCTGATCACATAACCGGCCACGCACGATGCCGCTACCGCCATCGCCCAGCTCAGCGGCAGCGCCAATGCGGCCAGCGCAATCAGCACCAGGAATAACGAGCCGAACGGGTTGGCGATGCCGCCGCTCCAGCCCACCATCCAGGTCAGCACGGTCACGTCGACCAGGATGTGGCCGAACTCGGTGGCCGGGCTGACTGCGCCGCGGTGCGCCACGCGCAGCTGCGCATACAGGTTGAAGACCGCCAACGCGGCCACGCCGGCCCACAGGGGTTGCTGCGGCAGGTTCAGGCCCATCAGCCCGGTCGCGACCAGGATGGTGGCGGCCTGGCCGGCAGTGGCCAGCCAGCGCAGGCTGCAGAGGGTCCGCAGGAAGGAAGCGTCGGAGCTGTTCATCACGGCAATGCTATGCGCTTGGAAAGACGGTGGCCTGCGACAAACCGTCGCATCGGCCTAGAGCGTGTTATGCACTTCGCACTCACCTCAACGTACATCACACGCTCTAGAGATCGGTGCGCCTCTCGCTTCAGCTGTGAGCGCACGGCGGACAGGCTAAAATAGCGCGATGCATGATGCCGTGACCCGCCCAACCCCTCCCGCCGACGCCACCGCCTGGCCGCGTCGCATCACCCAGGCCGTCAAGATCGGCAGCGTGACCGTGGGCGGGGGCCATCCGGTCGTCGTCCAGTCGATGACCAACACCGACACCGCCGACATCGCCGGCAGCGTCAAGCAGGTCGCCGATCTGTGGCGCGCCGGCTCGGAAATGGTGCGCCTGACCGTCAACAATGCCGAGTCCGCTGCTGCCATTCCGCGCATCGTCGACAAGCTGCGCATGATGGGCATCGAAGTGCCGTTGATCGGCGACTTCCATTACAACGGCCATCAATTGCTCGCTGCCGAGCCGGCCTGTGCCGAGGCGCTGGCCAAGTACCGCATCAACCCGGGCAATGTCGGATTCGGCAAGAAGAAGGATCTGCAGTTCGGTCAGTTGATCGAGTTCGCCATCAAGTACGGCAAGCCGGTCCGGATTGGTGCCAACTGGGGCTCGCTGGACCAGTCGCTGGCAGCGCAGCTGATGGACGAAAACTCGCAACGCGACACCCCGTGGGACGCCGGCCGGGTGCTGCGCGAGGCGCTGATCCGCTCGGCGGTGGATTCGGCCGAGCGTGCGGTGGAGCTGGGCCTGCCGCGCGAGCGCATCATCCTGTCGGCCAAGGTGTCCGGCGTGCAGGAGCTGATCGCGGTATATCGGGACATGGCCAGCCGCTGCGATTTCGCGCTGCATCTGGGGCTCACCGAAGCCGGCATCGGCAGCAAGGGCATCGTGGCTTCGGCGGCGGCATTGAGCGTGCTGTTGCAGGAAGGCATCGGCGACACCATCCGTATTTCGCTGACCCCCGAGCCGGGGCAGTCGCGCACCCAGGAAGTGGTGGTGGCGCAGGAACTGCTGCAGACCACCGGCCAGCGCGCGTTTACCCCGATGGTCACCGCCTGCCCGGGCTGCGGCCGCACCACCTCCGAGTTCTTCCAGGAGCTGGCCGGCGTGGTGCAGAACCACGTGCGCGCCAAGATGCCCGAGTGGAAGATCACCAACCCCGGCGCGGAAAACATGACCCTGGCGGTGATGGGCTGCGTGGTCAACGGGCCGGGCGAATCGCGCCACGCCAATATCGGTATTTCGCTGCCGGGCACGGGCGAGGCACCGTCGGCGCCGGTGTTCATCGACGGCGAAAAGAGCGTCACCTTGCGCGGCGAAAACATCGCGTACGAATTCATCGAGTTGATCGATCAATACGTCGAACGCACCTATGTCCGCCGCGCCGGCTGAATCGCCGGCCGGGTTCAAGGGATGGTTGCGTAGCAATGCGTGGCGCATGGCGTTGCTGTTTGCCGGGGTGCTGCTCCCATTGGGCCTGTTCGTGGACCTGGCCGACGAAGTCCACGCGCTGGAAAATGTCTACTTCGACGAGCCGCTGCTGTGGAGCATGCGCAGCATCGCCACGCCGGGCCTGGATGCGTTCTTTGGCGCGATCTCCAAGGCCGGCTACCAGTACGGCGTGATTCCGGCCGATATCGCCATCGTGCTGGTGTTGCTGGTCTTGCAGCGCTGGCGCGAGGGCACGTTTGCCGCGCTGGGATTCGGTGGCTCGGCGCTGCTCAACATGGGCGCCAAGCAGTTTTTCCAGCGCGACCGCCCCAGCTTGTGGGAATCGATCGCGCCGGAGAGCACGTTCAGTTTTCCCAGCGGCCATGCGATGGGCTCGATGACGCTGGCAGCGGTGGTCATCGCGCTGGCCTGGAGCACGCGCTGGCGCTGGCCGGTGACCAGTGTCGCCAGCGTGTTCGCGCTGCTGGTGGGCATCTCGCGCATCTACCTGGGCGTGCATTATCCGTCCGACATCCTGGGCGGCTGGTCGGCCGCGCTGGTGTGGGTGGTCGGGCTGTATCTGGTGATGTTCCGCGGCGCGCGGCGGCCGCATTGGCGCACGCCGGCTGGAACGGTAGTAGAGCAGCCCGGGCGCGTGCCGTTTTCCGATTGAGAGCAGCTAACAAAACCACTGCACAGCTGCCAGGCTGGCGTGACCGGTGTTCGGAATCGAGCAGGTACCACTCGAACACTCCGGATCTAGGCGCGTCGTCCACGCCCACCTGACGACTGCCCGCCCCGGTTTTTTCAGCCGCTCTACCAGCGACTGATACGCTCCCGTTGCGATAGCCGGGCGCCAACGATGGCGCCGATGGAAGCCAGCAAGATCACGTAGTACGCCGGCCCCATCGGGTGCAGCTTGAGCAGCATCACCACCAGCAGCGGAGTCAGGCCGCCGAACACGGCATAGCCCAGGTTGTAGGCGAACGACACGCCGGACAGGCGAACCACTGGTGGAAACGCCTCGACCATCACGCGCGGAATCGCCCCCAGCACGCCTAGCGCAGCGCCGAGCAGGGCATACAGCGGGAACAGCAGGTACGGGTCGCCCGCAAGGCGGTAGAACAGCCATGCGCTGACGCCCAGAAGCACGCTGCCGGCCAGCAGCACACGCCCATTGCCCCAACGATCCGACAGTGCCCCGGCCACCACCGAGCCGACCGCCTGCAGCAGCACTGCCAGAAGATTGGCCTGCAACGCCACCGGTGACGGGTAGCCGTATGCGCTCTGCAGCAGCGTAGGTGTCATCAGCGACACCACCAGCACTGCAGCGGCGATCACCCAGGTCAGCCATAGCGACATTGCCAGACTGCGCGGGTGATCGCGCAGTACCACCTTCAATGGTGTTTCGCGTGCCAGCGCGCGCATGGCAATCAGTTCGGCGAACACCGGCGTTTCATGTAGCCAGCGCCGCAAGTACACCGACAGCAGCCCGAAGATGCCGCCGGCCAGAAACGGCAGGCGCCAAGCGTACTCGGCGATTTGGTCCGGAGAAAACGCACGATGCAGTGCGCCTGCACTCAGCGAACCAAGCAGCACGCCGGCAGCCAGGCCAGCGGTCAAGGTGCCGCAGGCCAGCCCTGTGCGCCGCGCCGGCACGTGCTCTGCCACGAACACCCACGCACTGGGAACTTCGCCACCGATGGCGGCACCCTGCAGCAGGCGCATCGTCAACAGCAGCAGCGGTGCGGCCACGCCGATCTGCGCGTAAGTCGGCAGCACGCCAATGGCCAATGTAGGCAGTGCCATCAATCCGATGCTCAGCGCGAACATGCGCTTGCGGCCAAGCAGATCGCCGAAGTGGGCCATCACGATGCCGCCCAACGGGCGGATCAGGTAGCCGGCCGCAAAGATGCCGAATGTCTGCAGCTGCCGCGTCCACTCCGGAATGCCTGGCGGAAAGAACAGCTCGCCCAGCACCTTCGCGAAAAAAATGAAGATGATGAAGTCGTAGAACTCCAGCGCGCCGCCCAGCGCGGACAAGCCCAGCGTCTTGTAATCGCTGCGGGTGAGCTGTGTTGGTGGGGCATGGGTCGTCATGCAGTCGCATCCTGTCGCGGGTGGCGCGCATTGCCATTGAAGCCTGCTGATGCGCCGAGCAGGCAATGCTAGCTGCCGGGCGTGGCCGTCGCTACGCCGTTTTCGGCGATGAAATGCCGATGGCACCTATCAGGCCTGGCGCGAACACGCCTGCGGGCGTCGGTTGCCGCAGGCGTCCGGGCCTTCGCTGCGAATCAGCCGGACACGCTCGCCAGCGCCGCTGCCTCGGCGTGCAGTGCGGTGGTGTCGAACAACGGCAGTTGCGCATCGGTGCTGCTCACCAGCAGCGAAATCTCGGTGCAGCCCAGGATGATCGCTTGCGCACCGTGCTGGCCGAGTTCGGTCATGACCTGGCAGACGTATTCGCGCGATTCGGGCTGGATCACGCCCTGGCAGAGTTCGTCGTAGATCACGCGATGCAGCTGCGCGCGTGCTTCGGCCGGCGGCACCAGCACGTCCAGGCCACGTGCCTGCAGGCGCTGGCGATAGAACGGCTGCTCCATGGTGAAGCGCGTGCCGAGCAATCCGATCCGGCTGAGGCCCGCTGCGACGAGCGCATCGGCGGTGGCATCGGCGATATGCAGCAGCGGCAGTGGCGTCGCGGCGGTAATCGCGTCGGCAACGCAGTGCATGGTGTTGGTGCACAGCACGATGAAGTCGGCGCCTGCTGCCTGCAGCGCACGCGCGGCGGCTGCCATCGCCTGGCCAGCGCCATCCCAATCGCCGGCGTGCTGCAGTCGCTCGATCTCGTGGAAATTGACGCTATACAGCAGCAGTTTCGCCGAATGCAGGCCGCCGCATGCATGGCGGACGCGCTGATTGATGATGCGGTAGTAGGGCAGCGTGGATTCCCAGCTCATTCCACCGATCAAACCGATCGTTTTGCTTGGAACCGGCATGCGAACTCCATGACAGGACAGCGGATGAGGTTGCACAGCGACGGCACGCAGCGTGCGTTGCGCTTGGGGACTGAAGTGTATGTCGGCCGTCCCGACCGGATACGTTCCAGATCGCGCTCCGGCAGCTCAGGATCTCGGCTCACTCGCCCGGCTTGGCGCCTTCAACCGGTGCATGCGTGGCGGCGCGGCGTGCCAGCACGGTTTCGCGATGGGCGATATAGACGTTGGCACCGATGATGATGGCCGCACCGATCACGGTGTGGCGTTCGATCGCCTCGCCGAACAGCCACCAACCCAGCAGCGCCACCAACGGCAGTTGCATGAAGCTGATCGGCTGCAGCGCAGAGACTTCGCCCAGCTTGAGTGCGCGCGTCCAGAACAACTGCCCGGCGGTGCCGAAGATGCCAGTGGCCACCAGCCATACCCAGCCGATGCCCTGCGGCCATGTCCATTGGAACAGCGCCGGGATCAGCGACATCGGCACCCAGAACACGTAGGTGTAGAACACCACCGTGTCGGAGTCGTCGCTGCGCGAGAGCTGTTTGATCTGGATCGCGACGATGGCGCTGATGACCGCAGCCAGCAGCGCAATCAGCAAGCCGGGCGTGAACGTGGACGAGCCCGGCCGCAGGATCACCAGCACGCCGATAAAACCGGCCGCCACCGCCAGCCAGCGCCGCAGCCGTACCTGCTCATGCAGCCACACCACTGCCAGCACCGTGACGAATAACGGCGTGGAGTAGGAGAGCGAGATGGCCTGCGACAGGGGCAGATGGCCGATCGCCCAAAACCCGCACAGCATCGAGGCCAGGCCGATCAAGGTACGGGCGAAGTATTGCGGCAATTGCCGCGTGCGCGGCAGCGGCTTGCCCGGCCGCAGGATCAACGGCAACAACGCCAGCAACCCGAACGCATTGCGGAAAAATGCGATCTCGGCGGTGGCAATGGTGCTCGAGGCCAGGCGGATGGTGATTGCCATCAGCCCGAAGGCGACGGTACTGGTGAGCATCCACAGCGCGGCTCGCCGCGAAACCTGCGCTGGCGTCACCAATGCGCCCCGATGATGCGCGGTTCCGGCTCCAGAATCACCGAATAGCGCTCGCGCACCGACTCGGCGATGCGTCGTGCGAAATCCAGCAACTGCGCGCCCGTGGCGGTGCCGTAATTGACCAGCACCAGCGCATGGTCGGGCGACACGCCGGCGTCGCCTTCGCGCTTGCCCTTCCAGCCGCATTGCTCGATCAGCCAGGCGGCCGACAATTTGCCCTGGCCGGCATGCTCGCCCGGATACACCGCCATGTCGGCAAAGCTGGCCTGCAACGCGGCAATCTGTCCGCTCGGCAGCAATGGGTTCTTGAAGAAACTGCCTGCATTGCCCAGCACATCCGGGTCCGGCAGCTTGCGGCGACGGATGTTGATCACCGCCTGCGCCACATCGGCCGCGCCTGCCAGCTCGGCGCCCATGCTTGCCAGTTCCTCGCGAATGCCGGCGTAGTCCAGCCGCAGTTCGTGCAGCAGCGGTAGATTGAATTCCACCGCCACGATCAGATAACGCTCGGGCTGCTGCTTGAACACGCTGTCGCGGTAGCCGAACGCGCAGTCGGCCGCATCCAGCCGCACGAACTGCTGGCTATGCCGGTCGAAGGCCTCCACCACGTGGATGAAGTCGCCCACCTGCGCGCCGTACGCACCGATGTTCTGGATCGGGCAGGCGCCCACGGTGCCCGGAATCAAAGCCAGGTTCTCCAGCCCCGACAAGCCCTGCTGCAGCGCGTACAGCACCAGCGCATGCCAGTTCACGCCGGCGCCGGCCCGCACGATGGCGTGGTCGGCACGGTGCGCGATGATGGAGGTCTCGCGGTTGTCGAAACACAGCACGCAGCCTGGCGGATCGCCGGCCAGCAAGACATTGCTGCCGCTGCCCAGCACCAGCAACGGTTGTCCGGCGATCTCGGGCGCAGCCAATGCCTGCGGCAATGCCTCAGGCGCGTGGACATTGAGCAACCAGCGCGCGGTGGCTTCGACATGGAAGGTGTTGAGCGTACGCAGCGGCGCCTGTTCGCTCAGCTGCCAGCCTGTCTGCACTGCATCGCTCATAACGGCGACACCGCACCGCCGCTGGGTGCTTCGCGGCGGCGTCGGATGGCGTTGACGCATTCGCCGATGAGCTGCGGGCCGCGATATACCAACCCGCTGTAGCACTGCACCAGGCTCGCACCGGCTGCCATCTTGGCCACCGCATCGGCGCCGGAGTTGATGCCGCCCACGCCAATCAACGGAATCGATTCGGGCAGGCGCGCGCGCAGGCGCCGCAGCACCAGCGTGGATTGCCCCAGCAGCGGCGCGCCGGACAGACCGCCGGCTTCGGCAGCTAGCGGGTGATTGGCCACCAGCGTGCGCGTCACCGTGGTATTGGTGGCGATCACGCCATCCACCGCCAGGTCGGCCAGCACGCGTGCGGCGGCATCGATGTCGCGGTCGTTGAGGTCCGGCGCCACCTTGACCAGCATCGGCACACGTTTGCCGTGTTGCGCGCTTAGCGCTTCCTGGGTTTCGCGCAAGTCGGAAATCAGGCGGCGCAGCGATTGTTCTTCCTGCAACTCGCGCAAGCCTGCGGTGTTGGGCGAGGAGATGTTGACCGTGATGTAGTCGGCCAGCGGATACACGCGCTCCATGCAGTAACGGTAGTCGCTGGTGGCCTCTTCGTTGGGCGTGTCCTTGTTCTTGCCGATGTTGATGCCGAGCAGGCCTCCCGTGCGGCGTGCGCGCTGCACGTTGGCCACCAGCGCATCCACGCCCAGGTTGTTGAAGCCCATGCGGTTGATCACCGCCTGGTATTCCGGCAATCGGAACATACGTGGCTTCGGGTTGCCCTCCTGCGCGCGCGGCGTCACCGTGCCGATCTCGACAAAGCCGAAGCCCAGCGCAAACAACGCATCGATGTGCTCACCGTTCTTGTCCAACCCGGCACCCAGCCCGACCGGGTTGGGGAACATCAGGCCGAAAGCCGGGGTGGGCAGCGGCACCGGGCGCCTGGCCAGCAACGCCGTGGTGCCGGTGCGGTAGGCGGTGTCGATGGAGCGCAACGCCAGCGCGTGGGCGCGCTCGGCATCCAAGGAAAACAGGAAGGGGCGGGCGAGCGAATACATGCGGGTCAGTTCAATCTCCCGGCGAACACGCGGGTTTGGTATTGGAAGTCGATCAGCCCATCGTGCGCATACGCATCGAACAACGTGCGTAGCGCGGCGAGCATCGGGGCATGACGTGGGTCGTGCGCAAGCGGGGCGTACGAGGACGATAGCAGGCGGCCGCGCAAGCTCTCGAAATCCAGCCGCTGCACATTCGGGAAACGCGCCATGGCGCGGAAACCCTCGCCGAACCACGCCTGCATGGTGGCATCGTCCTGATACCGCTCGGCCACTGCGGAATAGTCGGTGCCGTAATCCAGCAGCAACTGCTCGTAGCCGCGCAGGAACGCGGTGCTGTCCAGTTCGCGCGAATTCCAGTACACCACCGCCAGCCCACCGGGTTGCAGGATGCGCGCCCATTCGTCGCGCACGGCCTGCATGTCGAACCAGTGGAAGGCTTGTGCCGCAGACACCAAGCCCACGCTGGCATCGGCCAGCCCGGTGGCTTCGGCGGTGCCGTCGATCGCCTGAAACTTGGGAAATTCCGCCAGCCACTGCAGCGCCGCTTCGCGCATGGCCTGGTTGGGCTCCACCGCCGTCACCGCATATCCGGCTTCCAAAAACAGGCGGCTGGAAATGCCGGTGCCGGCGCCGATGTCGGCCACTGCCGTTGCGGGCGTCACGCCGAGTTCTCCGTGCAGCCAGCGCAGCAACTGCGGCGGGTAACTGGGCCGGTAGCGCACATAGGCCGCCACGCGGTCGTTGAAGCGCTGGGCGGAGGAGGGCGTGGCCATGCTCAACTGTTGGCGGCCGCAAGCCAGGCCATGCCGCCGAAGAACAGCAGGAAAAACGCGATCCCCACAATCCAGAGCGCCACCGCCAGCCAGCCCATGATGAGACCACCGATGGCCAGGCCGTCGCCGTCCAGGGCCTGTGGATTGCGGCGGATTTCCGCGCGGGCCAGATGCCCGGTAATGATGGCGCAGATGCTGCCCAGGAACGGGATCAGCGTCCAGCCGAGAATGCCGGCAACCAGGCTGACGATCGCCATGGCGCTGGTCTGTCGAACGACAACGTTCATCATGAACTCCTTGAAAGGCGGGCAGCCGAAGGCTGGCGTTGCACGATTATCCCAGAGCAGCCGGGCAAAAGGCGTGCCGTTTGCGGCCAAACGTCGTTGCGGGGCTGGTTTTGCGGGCGGGACCGGCTCCAATCGCCGCTCGTGCGGGCAGGGCATGGTCGGTCATGCCGGTCGAGACGCGTCCTGCAGTTCGCTGGTCTTCGGTGGTGCCGACCGGGCGCGGTGCGGGTCGGCGGGTTCAAGCCGGGCCGGTGCCATGTGGCGACAGCGTTGTGCCACCGGGGCGAACGCTCCGCCTCGCGCAGACGTGGCGTACTTGCACAGAGCCGGATTGCTGAGCGTCGCCTGCAGCCGCCGATGCTTCACTGGCTGCCACTGCCACTGCCACTGCTGCCGCTGCCGCGAAAGCGAGAACCGCCGGGTTGCGTGCGTCGGGTACGCCACGACGGCCGTTGCAGCAGGCCCGTTGCGACCACGCAGCGCGCCGAGCATGTGCCCGGCGCGCCATGCAACCTCGATCAAAGATCGAACTTGATGCCCTGTGCCAGCGGCAACGAATCGGAGTAGTTGATGGTGTTGGTCTGGCGACGCATATAGACCTTCCACGCATCCGAGCCGGACTCGCGCCCGCCGCCGGTTTCCTTCTCGCCGCCGAACGCACCGCCGATCTCCGCACCCGAGGTACCGATATTGACGTTGGCGATGCCGCAATCGCTGCCCGCCGCCGACAGGAACTTCTCGGCCGCCTTCAGGTTCTGGGTGAAGATCGACGACGACAGGCCCTGCGGCACGCCGTTCTGCAGCTCGATCGCCTCATCCAGCGTGCGGTACTTCATCACGTACAGGATCGGTGCAAAGGTCTCGTGCTGCACCACCGCGTCGCTGTTCTGCAGCCCCGTGATAATCGCCGGCAGCACGAAGTTGCCCGGGCGATCGATCGCCGTGCCGCCCACTTCGACCGTGCCGCCGGCCGCCTTGGCCTTGGCGATCGAGTCCAGGAACTGCGCAACGGCGCCCTGGCTGTTGAGCGGGCCCATCAGGTTTGCCGGGTCGGTCGGGTCGCCGATCTTGCTGTCGAGCTGCTTGTACGCCTTGACCAGCGTCGCCAGCACGGTGTCGTAGATGGAGGCGTGCACGATCAGCCGGCGGGTGGTGGTGCAGCGCTGCCCGGCAGTGCCTACGGCGCCGAACACGATGCCCGGGATGGCCAGCTTCAGGTCGGCGGTTTCGTCCAGGATGATGGCGTTGTTGCCGCCCAATTCCAGCAGGCAGCGGCCCAGACGACGGGCGACCTTCTCTGCCACCACGCGGCCGATCTGGGTCGAACCGGTGAAGCTGATCAACGGCACGCGGGTGTCTTCGACCAGCTTCTCCGACAGCGCCGTGCCGGCATCGTTGATCAGGAAGAAGATGTCCGGGAAGCCGGCATCCTTCAGTGCCGCGTTGCAGATCTTCATCGTGGCGATCGCGGTCAACGGCGTCTTGTTGGAGGGCTTCCAGATGCAGATATCGCCGCAAATCGCAGCCAAAAACGCATTCCACGCCCATACCGCCACCGGGAAGTTGAACGCACTGATGATGCCCACCAGGCCCAGCGGCTGGTACTGCTCGTACATGCGGTGGCCGGGGCGCTCCGAATGCATGGTGTAGCCGTACAGCATGCGGCTCTGGCCCACGGCGAAGTCGGCGATGTCGATCATCTCCTGCACTTCGCCGTCGCCTTCGGGCTTGCTCTTGCCCATTTCCAGCGCCACCAGCGATCCCAGCGCATCCTTATGCGCACGCAGCGCCTCGCCACATAGGCGTACGGCTTCACCACGGCGCGGTGCCGGCGTGGTCCGCCACACCTTGAACGCGGCCTGCGCACGCTGGACGATCAGCTCGTAGTCTTCCGGCGTGGTGGCCTGCACCTCGGCGATCACCGCATTGGTGGTCGGATTGAGCGGCTGCAGCACCCCGGCGCCGCTGGCCTGCGACCAGGTCGCCTCGCCAAGATAGGTACCGGAATTGGACGCGGCGAGGTCGAGCGCCTTGAGCAGGTCAGCGGACATGGGATCTCCTGGAAACAGTGGCGGTCGTGGTGGCAGAGCCACCCGCAACACGGTAGCCGCCGATTTTAGCAGGCTCCGCCGGCCGCCTACCGCCACCGGCTTGGCAATCGCAACGATCGTGCGACAATGCCGCCCTTGGCCCCGTAGCTCAGCTGGATAGAGCGTCCCCCTCCTAAGGAAGAGGGGAAATTGAGGGTCTACCTTTATCTGGTCTAACCTACTGTTTCATAAGGCCTACGGCTGACCACTCAATGGGCGCGACGCAGGTCTAGACAACCTAAAGCAGCTTCTAACAGCGCTTGTTCGCCACAGCATTGCCACGGCTTCCAAGGTCTCCTAGGCTGCGCTATAAGACAGTTGTAATGAGTCTAGGGATGGCCCATCGCACATGTCTGCAAGCGCGCTTCAAACGCTTCGAGAGTTGTATCCGCAGCGATATGCACTTCGGCCCGAAGAGGTCGCACATGTGCTTCGTGGTCAGAGCACGAGAGGGGTGGTGCAGCGCGTGCGTGAAGGGATGCAGTCAGGGCGCTATCCGGGCGCCCGCAAGATCGACGGATTGATCCAGATGCCCCTTGAAGCGTTGGCCGAGATCTTGGATCCAGCGCCCGCACCTCAGCCGGTTGCCCCCATCATCACTCCTTCATCCTCGCGACGACGATCCGCCATTGGGCCGCGTCTGGGTTTCGTGCGGGCGGCAGGTTTCTGGGAACAAGTGATGGGGGCCATTGGCGAGCAGGCATTGGCCGATGAGCTGGGGGAGGCTACGGCGCGGGTGCTGAGGGAACTTCGCTATCAGGAGGCTGAGGCCAGATCACGCGCTCAACGCTATGAACTTATGCGCTAGCAAGGTCATCATCTTTCGTACGCACATTTACGCCTGCGCGAACTTGAATCGTCTGTCTGACGCTTGCTTGCATGCAAGACGATCCGCAAGTTGAAGCAGTAATTTGCGAATAACAGGAAGGGTTGTCTCGCCAATTTCCAATAGTCATTGAACATCTTTGAATTTTCTAAGGTTGAGGTGGACATGTGGGCTGACAACGAGACAGAGAGAGATTTTCTTAACTTCTCTGGAATCGCAGATACGGTTGCAGAGATCATCGCGCAGGCCAACGGGCGCCCAGTATCGATTGGGGTATCGGGATCATGGGGTGTGGGCAAGTCTTCTATGATTAAGCTTACCCATGCCTCGCTCTCCGCCCGGCCGAGACAGGAAGGCGATAGAGAATTCGTCGTCGTTGAATTCAATGCGTGGCTGTACCAAGGCTATGATGACGCGCGTGCTGCACTCATGGATGTCATCGCGGATAAACTTGCGGAAGAAGCCAAGAAGCGTGAGACGGCGGGGGATAAGGTCACGGAATTCGTCAAGAGGATCCGGTGGCTTCGCCTTGGCAAGCTCGTGGCGACCGATGTGGCGGCATTGACATTGGGGTTGCCGCCAATTGGCGTTCTTGGCGGGGTGTTCAATACTGCCGGGGATATGGCCGATGGAGTCAACGAGGATGAGTTGAAGGCTGCCGATAAAGCAGTCAAGAAGGCAGGAAAGGAAGTCGCTGGTCTATTGGACCCTCGACTCGAAATCTCGCCACCAAAGGAAATTCAAGCGCTACGCAACAGCTTTGAACAGGCGCTAGAAGAGCTAGGAATTACGCTGGTTGTTTTGATAGACGATCTCGATCGGTGCTTACCGCCGACGACGATCTCTACCTTAGAAGCAATCCGATTGTTTCTATTTCTTCGCCACACCGCATTCGTGATTGCAGCGGATGATGGCATGATCAAGCACGCCGTCAGGCGCCACTTTGACGGCATCACCGATGACCTAGTCATCAACTATTTCGATAAACTGATTCAGGTTCCCATCCGCGTTCCACCTTTGGGCACCCAGGAAGTTCGCGCTTACATGATGCTATTGTTCGTAGACAACAGTAGCTTGGATCAAGAAGATAAGAATAAGATCCGTTTGGGTGTATGCGAGCAATTGCGGAAGACATGGCAGGGCAATCGGGTGGATCGAGGTTTCGTTGCAGGTCTGCATCCGGATTTGCCAGGAGAACTTGTCGGTAAGCTAGACACGGCTGACCGGCTCGCGCCCTTGATGGTTGGCGCATCGGGAATTTTGGGCAACCCACGTCTGATCAAGCGCTTTCTAAACGCACTCTCCATCCGGATGGCCATTTCCAACGCGCAAGGCGTTGGTGTTGACGAAGCAGTATTGGCCAAGCTGATGTTGTTTGAGCGGCTGGGGGACAGTAAGGCTTTCGCAGATTTGGTGTCCAAGGTGAGCACCAGCGACAACGGAAAGCCAGCGTTCCTCGCGGAGTGGGAAAGATCCGCAATTGCAGGTGCCGAGTTTGCTCTTCAAGATCCCTGGAAGGCGCCGTTCATCGAAGAGTGGTTGCGACTGCCTCCTGCACTATCAGATATTGATTTGCGTGGGGCTCTCTACGTAAGTCGTGAGCATGCGCCGCTAATCTCACCCGAGGACCGCTTGTCGTCGGATGCCGCCGAAGTTCTCACCGCTTTGCTTACTCAGCCGGAGATGGCAGGCAGCTTGAAGGCGCGCCTATCTGGCTTAGCTCGGGCAGAGACGACCGTGCTAATGGATCGCGTGTTAGAGAAGGCGCGCCAGGAGCAGGAATGGGGCGTTCCTGCCATTCTTGAATCTGCCGTGGCGCTGGCTGAGTCCGACCCTGCGCTGGGAGCGCGCCTAGCTGCGTTTCTGCGAGATCGACCTGTAGCTCAGATCCGTCCGAACATCATTCCGAGAATCGCAGATTACTCTTGGGCGAAAGACGTATTCGGCGCTTGGGACGCTGGGGACACGAGTAAGCCTGTAAAGGCAGCCATCAAAACAAGGACAGTCAAGTAGATGGGCACTTCTCAAAGTAGCGGCGGACCACCCGCCAGCGGGCCAATGATTCCACCCTGGGCCGATGCGCCTCCCGCTGGCGGTGGCGACACACCTGCACCTCCACCAGGCACCCCACCTGAACCGGACGCTCCGTCGCCGCAAGCGCAGCCCCAGCGATGGACGGGTGTGCGCCGGAACCTGGGGGATTTTGCTAGAAACGGCGATGGCCGCTCTTTAAGACGAGCCGTCAAACACTATGTGCGCTCTGGCTATGGAGGAGCTGCAACAGCGTCCCGCCGTATGAGTAGCACTGGCAGCACTGCAAATGCGCTCGGCAATGCGCTGGCAGGTCTAGGCGCTGGTGGTTTCGCGCAGACAGGCACGCTTCTTGAACGATCTCTCCTGACGGGTAGATCCGCCGAAGAGGTGATGGATCGTGTAGTAGATGCGGTTCGACCCGTCGATGGAACACAAGATGCCGAAGCTTCACGCGCGGCCATCCGAGACGCTCTTACCGACTTGCTGACGCAATATCAGGATGCAGATCTGATGGAACTGTCGATGGACCAACGAGAGTTCGCGATTGAACGATTCGTTGCATACGACGTTTTTCAACGCTTTGAGCTAGATGTCGGCCAGCATATTCAAGACAACGCTCCCACGGTTAGTGAGGGGCTTGCCCGTTTGAAGGAGGTCAAAGACTACGTGAGGCAAACAGTGTCCGCGTCGTTTCGTAAGCTACGCGAGTCTGGGAGAGGGCTGACGGATGCGAACGTGTCGCAAGCGGTAAGAGAAGCGCTCAGGGACACTTTTGAAGTTTTCGAGGGATACATGGAATGAAAATCTTCTCTGCCCCTCGGGGCGTTGCAGTGCCAGCTGTCTCCGATCTTCAACTAATTCTCTACGGTCAGCCAGATCGGCACGCTGATGGGGCTCGCTCTGTTGGGAGTGCAGGCGCGGCCATCGAGACACGAATACAGCGTTTGCGATATGCGCCTGCTCCAAGAGCATGGGACTTTCTTTCGCTTGCCCTCTCTGTCGTCGTGGCGGATCTTAGTGTTCATAGGGCGGGAAGTCCTGATGGCTGGACTCGCCAAATCGATTTGATAACAGCAGTTGGGGAGCCAGATTTCTGGAACTCCGAGGCGCACACAATCGAAGCGGCGCTTCGGTTCTTGTCGACAGACCTCTGGACGTTGGAGTTTGTTGGCGAAGGGCGGCGTCCTGATCCTCCGGACGAACTGTTCCGACCGACTGAAGACAGCGTGTGTCTGCTCTCGGGGGGGATGGATAGTCTAATCGGTGCTATTGACCTCGCTGAATCGGGGCGTCGATCAATCGCGGTCAGCAATACAGTGCCTGGCGATGGCCACAATCAGCACAGTTTTGCTGAGGCCGTAGGTTTCAAACATCTCCCTCTGAATCACAATGCGAGCCCGCCTTCTGATGGGAGTCGAGAACCATCACAGCGTGCTCGGTCGATCATCTTTCTGGCATTCGGAGTTCTAGCTGCGACCTCTTTGCAGGCTTACCAGGATGGGGCGCAAGTTCCGTTGTTCATCTGTGAGAATGGTTTCATTGCACTCAATCCGCCACTGACAGGGACGCGGCTTGGCAGTCTGAGCACCAGGACAGCTCATCCAGAGTTCCTTCATGGCGTTCAGTCAGTGCTAGATGCCGCAGGTTTGCGCGTCAATTTGATTAACCCATATCAGCACAAAACGAAGGGTGAGATGTCGCGCGAGTGCGCAGATCAGGATTTATTACGTAATTTGGCAGCGTCTTCCGTAAGCTGCGGACGCTATCGTCGATATGGATACAATCAATGCGGGCGTTGTATTCCATGTCAAATTCGTCGTTCAGCCTACCTGGCCTGGGGGCAGCCAGATCCTACCGATTACGTCTTCAAGGACATTGGCCGTCGAGAAGCGGATTACGCGCATTTCGATGATGTGAGATCGGTTGCAATGGCCATCTCGCGAGTCAATAGCGAAGGTTTGGAAGCATGGCTGCGTTCCGCATTGTCTTACCCGCATGCGGGGCCACGAGCACCTCTTCGAGATGTGATACAGAGAGGGCTTGGTGAATTGATGGCGCTGCATCAATCGGTAGGGTTGCATTGATCGATTTTCACTGCCACCTAGACTTGTATGCCGACCCTCGTCAGGTTGTATCGCAATGCGTCGAGAGAGGTTTGTATGTTTTGTCAGTAACCACAACGCCGTCAGCTTGGGAAGGAACTTCTGCCCTGGCTGGCGCTGCCCCTCGTATACGTACCAGCCTAGGCTTGCACCCGCAGATTGCGCACGAAAGGAAGTTTGAGCTGCCGTTATTTGAGAAGCTCATAGGTCGAGTGAGATATGTCGGAGAGATCGGATTGGACGGCAGTCCGGAGTTGAAACAGCACTGGCATACGCAACTGGCTGTGTTCGAACAAATTTTGGATTTGTGCGAGGGGGTTGATGGTAGGGTCATGTCTCTGCATAGCAGGAGGGCCACAAAGGCGGTCTTGGATATGCTTGAAAAGCATCCAAAATCAGGTGTTCCGATCCTGCATTGGTTTTCAGGCACTCAACGCGAGCTGGATCGCGCAGTCGAGATGGGGTGCTGGTTTAGCGTTGGGCCTGCAATGCTGCGCGGCGAGAAAGGTAGAAAACTTGCTGCGGCTATACCGCAGGACCGTATTCTTACTGAGTCGGACGGACCTTTTGCTAAGATGGATTCTCGGTCGATTTGGCCCTGGGAGGCCGCGCAGGCTGTGGTTAGCCTTGCTGAGATTTGGCAGGTCAATGAGCAAGCCGCTGCAACACGCCTGAAAGCAAACTTGAAGCAGATTGGCGAATCATAGGGAGCCAAATCTAACTTTTAGCTGGGTTTACGAGGATCTCTACGCATTTATTCGCAAGCGCTAAAATCTGATCAGTGCCAACAAGATTCTTGGGGATCAGTCCTAGTCATGACGATCCATAAATGCAAACGCATGGAGTTCCGAAG
This sequence comes from Xanthomonas sp. DAR33341, assembly GCF_003992815.1. Classification (NCBI taxonomy): domain Bacteria; kingdom Pseudomonadati; phylum Pseudomonadota; class Gammaproteobacteria; order Lysobacterales; family Lysobacteraceae; genus Xanthomonas; species Xanthomonas sp. DAR33341. Next base: position 242,435 of record NZ_QEYV01000025.1, read on the forward strand.
CATCTTTTTGTCTTGCACATAGTGGGAGAATTTGTGGGGCGATCAAGCCGAGGAATAATACGGCAAGCATGACGACCGGTAACTTGAAGAAGCTTGCGAGAGACCTATCTAACAAAGTGCTGGGTGAACCCATCCTTCCGTTAGCAGAGGAGTTTGGAGCTGTCGTGGGAGCTGCGAAACGGGCTGCTTCACGCCAGGCCCGGCACGGCTCCTGATCGGGCTCAGCGGCTATTTCGTCATGGCCACGTGTGGTCGATCGACAATACCAATGAATTTTCGGATCGGTGCATTAGGGCGGGGCAATCGCTGAACGCGCTTCTCCATGAACAGCTGGCGCAGCCGGGCGGGAGTGATTAAAGCACCATTGACAGGCCCCACTTTCGCCCTAGGTTTCTGGGTGGAGGTGGTGAATGTACGGATCGAACGATGTTGGGAGTAGAGTGCCATCCTCCATGGCGGCGGCTCGACATTCGATTCGGCGAAATACTAAGCCTCATTCGCTGGACGCCTACTTCGAAGAACAAGGTGCTCGACTGGATCGGCGCATGGTGTGCGGGAAGGAGTGTTTGTCACTGACTGTGATCAATGGCTCGCGACTTTACCGGGTAGGAAACGGGCACTGTATTTTTGGATCAGAACGAGAGCTTTGGCGGGCATGGTGCCGCCAGCAGCGCCAATTCGCCTGGCAGAAAATCTGTGCTAGGGCGTTGATCGATCAGGCGTTTGGGCAAGGCGGGCAAGCACGCTTTTCTCTTCAACGCTGGGTGGAGAGCGAAGCGATCTTGCCAGAAGTCGCCACGCCGTCTCCCTGGCCTTGGTCTGTCCTCTCACGCTCTGACTGGCGTTCGGCGTTCAAAGTGGCCGATGACCTATGGACTGACGTTCCAAAGGCCGGCATTGAGATCTCGATCTTAGAACTTCGCGACGTATGCGTTGAAGATCAATTCAACATCGATAGGCCACAACAATATTTGCGCGCGTTTGCCAATCTCCTTCATGAGGCTGAGCGAGAATGGCTTGAAAGCGAGACCCTGTTCGCACAAGGTAAAAGTCAGCCAAGAAGGTTGTAGCCCCGCATTGACGATGCGCTTCGCCATTGGGCAAAGTTCGAAGATGAACTTTGATCCCAGAGCTATCGCTGTCGTTGATCGTTTTGATGAAGACCAAGAGCCGGTTGTGCTTGAAATGCTTGACCCGGTTTGGTTTGGCTACATTGAACGCTTTCTTAAAAAAACCGCTCTTGGGACGAAGGAAGACGCGCTAGTCGTGCACAAGCTTCAAGAGCTGGCTTTGCAGAAGCGCTGGCTGGTCTGTGGGTGCCAAGGGATGCATTCCACAAAGTCCCCTGTCTTCTTCCCCAAGCAAGTGCCCAACGGCACCATTCGAAAAGCGACGCTGGTGCACCTTTACGACCGCCCGGCCCATCATCCGGATTGCAAATTGTCGCGCGAGCGGCCTTTATCGTTGGGTGGGATTTCAGGCCTTCCGCGCGTCAAGAAGGTCAGGGGGCTTGCTGTCCTAAAAGCCATGGGACTAGGAGGTTTCGCTGCCGCGAGTTATAAGCATCAGCCAGCGGAGCGAATGAGTCACGCCCAGAAGATGCCAACACTGGCGCGGGTTCTGTTCACTGTGTTGGAAGGAGCATCACTCAATCGAATTGGCATTGAGACGAAGCCCATCAGCGACCAGATGAAAGCGTTGTCCTCTTACCTCGATAATCAGTTCCTCGACTCGGATAAAGCGGTTCCAGCAAAGCCTTGGTTCAGGCTATCGTTTAGCCATCTCGATGAGTTGAAAGCTAAGATCGTTGCAGGGCAAGCAGCTTTTGGGAAGGTGCAACCACAAGGCTTTGTGATAGATGTCGTCGATGATCACGACACCACTTGCGGTGAGCATGTTCTGACCAGGTGCAAACAGCACTATTCCTTCAAGGGGCGATTGCTTATTCCCGGAGAGGGAACGGCTGGCCCATGGCTTGCCATAGCGTTGGTGGCATTGCTCCCAGGACAGTCTTTGCCGCAGATCTATCAAGCCTACTTGCACCCCTTGGCCAAGCTTGGAAGCTATGTGCTGGTTGACTCAGGACTTGAAAGAAAGACGCTCGATCTGCTTGAAAAAATGCTCTGGAAGTTCAACAAAATGAAGAAGCCCTTCGAGATCATCAAGCCGTTGATCGACTTGAAGCAAGAGGGCCAGGGTGTTCGTCCTGATTTCATCTTGGAGGCCAAGGGCAAGCGCTTGATCGTTGAAATGATGGGCTTTCAGGATGAGGAGTATCTGGAACAGAAAGAGCGTATGCACGAGCTGATGCGAAAGCTGCCCGGCGTGGTTGATCTGTTTGCTCACGACGGAAGTAACGACCGCGAGCTCAAAGCCTTCGTCAACCAACTTGCCTAGAAACGGCAAACTAGTGGCCGGCTTGTTCAGCCGGTCACTGGCTTAGCGATTACTTGCTGATAAAAGTCAGCAGGTCCTGGTTCACCCGATCCTTGTAAGTTTCAGTCAAGCCCTGCGGTGCGCCCGCATAGACGATGATCTTGGCACCCTTGATGAGGCTTGTCAGCGATGTCGATCGGAACGTCTGATCATCGTCTTCCGATGGATCGCCATAGCTCCGGGTGATGTCGCAATCATCCCCGTGGGGTAGGGCGTAGAAGTGAGCGACCTTGCCGCGTCGCCCTGGGCTAGGTCTGGATGCGGATCTGAAATGAGCCGTGGCCTCGCAATAGGGACAGCGCAAATGGGGCTTCAACGCTCGGCGAGCAGACGGATCCAAATCTGCCACCTGTTGGGCCGTATAGTCCTGGTCGCTTCGACGATCCCTTGCTTTATCCATAGACACCCCCTGTCTTGACCTACATGCTTTCAAGGGTTGTGGCAGTAGTCAAGCTGTTCAAGTTGAGGAGGCCCGACCGGCCTCATGCCCTCCCGATATCCAAAAAAGACAGAGGTCGCTGCGGAGCAATACGATAGAATAGTAGAGCTTTTCGATAGATCGCCGTGCAGCTTTACTGCAATAGATTTCTCCCGAATAATTTGCTAATCAACCGATTGGAATAGTCCTGAATGACAACCGCGTCTTTGAGTGCCCTTGCCGCTGCTAAAGAAAAATTGGCAGAAGAAATTCGGAAATTGGAAGAGCAGGAAGCTCAGCTACGCCAGCAGCAATCATCTGAAGCCTATACAGAGATCGTCAAGTTGCTCGACCAATACACCGATCATTTCAGTGCAAAGCAGAAGTCGGAGATTGCGGCTCTGATCGGCGCTGATGTGGCTAAGCCGAAGAAGGCTGCTTCCAAAAGAAAGGAAGTAGCGCCCAAGTATTGGTTGCCACACAACCAAGAAACGTGGTCGGGGCGCGGTCGTCCGCCTAAAGCCTTCACCATTTGGCAGGGCAGTGCCTCTTACAAAGAATGGAAAGCCAAGCATCCGGATGAGAAGTTCCCGGCTTTCCCGGGCTGAGGCTTGCGAATGCGAGGCAACGAGTGCCCGAAGAGACCTCGGGCACTCATTTCTTACGTCTGCGGATTGCCGTCTATTAGCTCAGATCACAACCACTCGTCTGCGGCCAAGTGGTTGCCGGCAGCATCGCTTTGACATTGGCTGGCGCTGTGATGCCAATCGTGCTGGCGCCAAAGGTGTCTTCCAGCTCATTGATGCTGACGATGTAGCTGCCCAGCGAGCCGAGCGTTGCGCTGTTCGGAAGACGCGGGACCGGTGGTCGCTCCCCCGCGCGACGCTTGAGCAGCGTCTTGCCGGCACCCCCACAAGAAGTTCGATTGTTCGCTGCGCCCAAGTAGGTTGGAAGCATAGACGCCCGACGTGCTACCTCCGATTAGAGCTGGACGTCCATAGGTGTGAAGCATCTAGTCAGCCCCGCGCTCAGTCAGCGCACGATCGTGTGACTTCTTCCGTATCAGGGTGAGGGCGCGTCTCAAGCAGTGCGACAGCGCTGCGGATACTCCTGTCCATGGACCGAGCCGAGCTACGCCTTCACCTCGAACGCCTGGATGCAGCAGTTCCCACCCTGCGGGCCTCAAGTCCTGATCGCCGCCACTTTTGGCGAGCTTTTACAGTCATGGCTGCCGCCATCGAGAGCAAGGCAGCGACGAGCGAAGACGCGCAGTTCGTCGGCCGTCGGGCCGAGGAAATCTTGTCCTGGCATGGGCTCGAAAACACGGGCGAACACGTCTGAGTCCATTCATGCCGACCAGCCCATCCCGATGCCTGCGTGCTGCTCATGCGCAGCGATGCATGCGTAAGGCAGCAAGCACAGGTCCGCAGTAGCCCATCACTGGCTGCAAAGCCCAGCCATTGCCTGCTGACATCAATCGACCCCGTCCATCCGAATACCGTTTAGCCCGCAGGTCTTGTAGGGCATGCATGGTGCTGTCTCCACCAGCGCTGGGCCTCTGAAAGGGACCTTAGCTCCGCTGTCCCGACCGCAAGGACAGGCCTCCTTCTCGGCGCTGGCACTTTGTTGCGGCCCTTCACTGTGCGCCGCTTGCGCGGTGCTCGCTCTCGGGTGCGATAGGGCCGGACGCTTCGCCTGTCGGTTCCCACGAGGCGCACAACGCGCTGGTGGAGAAGAACCGATGAAGCGCACCAAAGACATCAAGGCTCAATACCAACTCCAGATGGACGAGGAGGGCATCTTGCTCGCCGCAGCCACCATCCTGGAACGACGCCTTCAACGCCAAGGCCGCATCCACAGCCCCGACCAAGCTGGCGATTACCTGATTGCCCGCTGCGCTCACCTGCCGCACGAAGTCTTCGGGGTCGTCTTCCTGGACATCAAGAATCACATCCTGGCAACCGAGCATCTCTTCTTCGGCACCATCGACGGCTGCGAGGTGCACCCTCGGGTGGTCGCCAAGCGCGCCCTGGATTTGAACGCTGCGGCCGTCATCCTGTTTCATAATCACCCAAGCGGCAATCCGGAGCCAAGCGAAGCTGACCGCAAGGTCACCGCGCGCCTGCAGCAGGCATTGAGTCTCCTCGACATCCGGGTGCTGGACCACATGGTCATCGGTGGGTGTCAGCACACCAGCCTGGCGGAAGGGGTTGTATAGCCCCTTGTGTAGGCTGACAGCACCGGCCTACAGCCGGCGCACCCCAGATCAGGGCCCTACCTTGCCTCCGTTCCGGCCATGGCCCGCGTGCTTAGCGAGCAATGACAGCGCTTCCTGCCGCCAGGCCCAAGTGCTAAGCTGTACGACCTGTGAATCGCCGTAGCTCACGTCGAAAGTGGGTTGGCGAAATAAATATTTGAGGGCGGAATGGAATCTACTTCGCAGCGGTTGCGTGTTGACGTAAAGCGTATAAGTTTAAATTTGCTACTTATATGCCTTGGTTTTTTTGCCTTCAATCACGCTGCGCAAGCAGATGGCCCAGATGCGCATTGTGCTAGCAGAACCGATGATTGTTCGTTTGCACGTGCCAGCGCGGTCGCCGATGGTTGGCTGAAATATTTTAGTGATCCTCAGAACTATCCTCCAAGTATTCAGCCGTATTTGGTTGATCTGCCAGCCCCGCCTGGTGACGAGTTCGCATCCTTGTGCGTTCGCTGGAAAAATTATGGTGATAGCTGTTGGTGGTTGTCATTTTACAGGGCGCGCACATTTCCGCCCTATCCGGGAGATGCTTGCAGCGGTAGACCCACGAAATGCACTCGCGCAATTGCAGCTGCGCTTGCTAGGAAAGCCGTGGACTATCATCAGCAGCGAATTCCCCAAGCAGGGGCTTATTTCAAAGAGTATATGGAGGGGGATAAGGTTGCGGGTTATTGCTCCCAATGGTCAAATCCGGACGGGTGCTTTTACCTTGCTCTATTTGCACAGGACGAGACTGATTACGAGCCTGCTTTAAGCCAGGGCCCGCCTTCCTGTCAATCGCCTAGTCTCAGCTGCGGCAACCCGATCAATGTCGGCACCGGGAATAAATACCAGGTAGAGACAGATTGGAACGATGCTGGTCTGCCTAAGTTTGTGCGTTATTACAACAGTGATCGGGCAGGTTCGGCAAACAGCGACTTGGGCGCTTTTTGGACACATACGTATAGCCGCAGCGTGGTGTTGAAGACTGTCGATGGTGTATCAAAAGTCGAGGTCTACCGACCAACTGGCGGAGTTGAAGTGTTTTCGCTGTTAGGCAGCCAGTGGGTGCCAAATACCGGAATATCAAGCTCACTGACGGCAGTCGTTGACTCCTCAGGAGCAACGATAGGTTGGGAATACAACTCGGCTAAGAAGGTCGAGATTGAGAAGTATGATGCATTTGGACGTTTGACCGAGATTTTGCAAAGAGGTGGGCAGCGCATAGGAATTAGCTATGCCTTCCCAGGGGCCGAGCAGCTTGGGAAAAGAATTTCTCAAGTCAAGAATGACGAGGGAAGGTGGCTGTCGTTTCAGTATGACATCAGTGGGATGGTCGCTGGCATCTCGGATTCTGCTGGAAACGGTGCTGCCTATGCTTACGACGGCTCTTCTTTCTTAAGTTCGGTCACGCGTTCGGTCGGTTCTCGGAGGTATGAATACAACGCCCGAGACTACACAGATGGCGCAGATCTTCCGGGCGCTCTGACTGGAATATTTGACGAGAATGGGGACAGATTTGCGACCTACTTCTACGATCAGAAAGGGAGAGCCGTTGCAACCCAGCATGCCGGTGGCGTAAACCGCTTTTCTGTTGCTTATGGTGACGGCGGCGGTAGTCACGTCCAGACAGCATCAGGCAGTTCCGAGACACGAGGGTTTAGTTCTGTCAATGGACAGAAGAAAGTCACCACTCTTACGGCAGATTGCACAAACTGCGTTCAGCAGGTAGAGACCTATTCCTATGACAGCGCAGGGAACTTGGACAAAGTCTCACGCGCGGGTAGTTATTTATATGACTACGATTATGATTCTAATGGCATCTTGATCAGGAAGTCCGAGGGCTCAGCTGATAGCGGGGCTGTGTTGCGATCCTCAAATTACGAGGTTGATCTCAACTCTGGTTTGCCGCTTGCTTACACGCTGACCGAACAGGGCAAACTGGTCCAGAGACAGGAGTGGTCCTATAACGCCAGAGGCCAGACTCTGACCTCGGCGCAAATCGATCCCACTAGCGGTGCAGCTCGGATCACGACACATCGCTATTGCGAAGATGCGGATGTCGCGGCAGGCGCATGTCCTTCGGCTGGCTTGCTGCTGTCCAGTATTGGCCCGCGCAAAGATATCGCAGACAGCACGACTTACAGCTACTACATCAGCGACGATCCCGGCTGTGAACTTGTGCCTGCTGTCTGCTCCTACCGCAAGGGCGATCTGTGGAAGATCACCGATAGCCTTGGGCGTGGCACTGAATATCTTGCTTATGACGGTGCTGGTCACGCGTTGTCGACTAAGGATGCCAACGGCGTCATCACCGATTACACCTACAACCCGCGTGGATGGCTCAGTGCCATCAAGATGCGCGGCACTGATGCGTCGAGCGAAGCTGACGATCGTATTACTCTCATCGACTATTGGCCCACTGGCTTGGCTAAGCAAGTCACTCAGCCGGATGGTAGGTTCACTTCATTCACTTACGATGCGGCACATCGACTGACTGACATCACGGACAGCGCTGGCAATACAGTCCATTACACATTGGACAATGTCGGAAAGCGGATCAAGGAAGATACGAAGGACGCCTCAGGTGCGCTCAAGCGGACGCTTTCGCGGATCTACAACGAGTTGGGTCAGCTGAAAACACAAGCAACGGCGGCGGGTGATCCGACAGATCTGGGGTATGACGCCAGCGGCAATGCTAATGCGGTGATTGATGCGCTGGGCGTCGCTACTCAGAACAACTTTGATCCCCTCAACCGCTTGTCTCGCACATTGCAAGACATCGCTGGTATCAAGGCGGAAACCAAGTTTGAGCATGATGCCTTGGACAACCTGACTAAGGTCACTGACCCCAAGGGCTTGGACACCAAATACGAATACAACGGCTTCGGCGATTTGGTGAAGCTCACCAGTCCAGACACTGGGGTGACTGCCTATACCTACGACAGCGCAGGTAACCGGGCTACTCAGACCGATGCGCGAGGCAACACCAGTGCATACAGTTACGATGCGCTTAATCGCATAACCAAGATCAGCTATCCAACCAGCAGCCTCAACGTCACTTACACCTACGACGCAATACAGCCCGTTTGTGCGAGCGGTGAGACGTTCGGCATTGGTCGCTTGTCCAAAATGCAAGATGGCGGTGCGATCACCCAATATTGCTACAACCGCTTCGGTGACTTGGTGCGGAAGGTGCAGACCAGTAATGGCAAAGCTTTGGTGTTGCGTTACGACTACACCATCGGTGGGCAGCTGCGACGCATGACCTACCCAGATGCCACGGTGGTTGACTATGTTCGCAATGCACAAGGTTTGACCATCGAGCTTGGTGTCACCCCACTTGGCGGAAGCCGCCAAGTGCTGCTTAGCAATGCGAGCTACTATCCTTTTGGGCCAGCGGCAAACTGGACCTACGGCAATGGCCGTGTGCTTGAACGCCGCTACGATCTTGACTACCGCCCGCAAGCGATTCAGGACACGCGCCCTGGCGGACTAGAAGTAGGCTTCGGCTTCGATCCAGCTGGCAATCTCACCGTGCTGACACCGGCTGGGAACGCAACGCCAGAGATCGGCCTGGGCTATGACGCGCTGGGCCGTCTAACTGCCCTTAAAGATGGCGGCACTGGAACGCTGATCGACGGCTATACCTACGATGCCACCGGCAACCGACTGACCGCAAAGGTGGGCACGGCTACCCAGGTCTATATTTATCCGGCGACGAGCCATCGCTTGAGTGCAGTGGCAGGCGTCACACGCACTTACGATGCCGCAGGTAATGCTACGGCCATCGGCGGCACTGCCAGGCAATACACCTATGACACCACGGGTCGCATGACCCAGGCCCGCCGCGCTGGCGCGGTGACGATGAACTATCGCTACAACGGCCGAGGTGAGCAGGTTCGCCGGTTCTTGGGAGCTACCAACACCTACACGCTCTACGATGAATCAGGTCATTGGCTAGGCGACTACGATACCAACGGCATTGCAAGGCAGCAGGCAATTTGGTTGGACGACTTGCCGGTTGGTCTTCTGACTGATGCGACGAAGTTGCATTACATCGAGCCCGATCACTTGGGAAGCCCGCGTGTTGTGATCGACCCGGTGCGCGATGTGGCGGTTTGGAATTGGAGTCTGAAAGGCGAAGCATTCGGTAACACCGCACCCGATCAAGACCCGGATGGCGATGGTGCAGCATTCGTCTTTGATATGCGCTTCCCAGGGCAACGCTACGATGCAGCCAGTGGGCTAAATCAGAACTACTTCCGTGACTATGACGCTGCCACTGGGCGTTATGCACAGAGCGACCCTATTGGTCTTGCTGGGGGAATGAACTCATATGCCTATGTTGGATCGTCACCAATTCAAATGACGGACCCATCCGGGCAAATTGCAGTGCCAATGCCAATTCCGCTGCCCGGGCTTCCGCCTCCCCATCCACTCGTGTGGGCAGCGCTCGGCGGTGCAGCCATTGGTGCGGGCTTCAATGCGGGCTATGAGTATTTGTCCGGAGGAAGCAGTCCAGGAACTGACTTGTATGATCTAACTCATCCTCAGGCATCTGTTGCAAACGATTCTGCCTCAGGTGTTTCGGATAAGGCTGCGCAAGCTACGGAGCGAAAGGAGTACAGTCGTGTATGTAAATCGCCTATTCCTCCTTCCGGCGATAAGTGCCTGGACGCAAAAGCAAACCTAGCTCGCCTAAGGCAGTGCCTGCAACTAAGAGAGGCATACAGTAAGAAATGGTTTGGTGACCAAGACCCTGGCCACATGATAGAAATAAGCAACACGCGTAAAGCTATTCTGAACCAAGAAATGGATGTCCGGATTTATTGCAAAGACGAGTGTTGATGAGGACTTATGTTAGTTAGCGAATTATTTGAAGAGTATAGTCAACTGCCTGAGTATGTCGGTATAAGGCTGCTTGATGTTAATCAAGTCAGCTTATTCGGGGATAGGCCCATAAACATCGCTGCAACCAGAGGGAGTATTCCAGAGATGGAAGTCCTCGTCTCCCTTGGTGCAGACGTCAATAGCGCTGGCGAGCATGGCTATACGCCACTTCACAACGCAGTTGAGCAGGGTATAGTTGTGGCCGTAAAGTGGTTGTTAGAAAGGGGCGCTAACAAAGAGGCAGTCAATGATGCGGGCATGACTCCGAAGGGCCTTGCGGTGGTATTGGGCGAAAAAGAGTTGGTTGAAGTATTGAATACTTAGTTTTGATCTGTGGTGGACGAATAAATATAGCCGGAGGGTTGCAATATTCGGCTATAAGTTGGTGCTAGCTAATCTTAAAAAACAGCGTGGCTGGTCTAGGTGACTATGACAAATATCAGCAAGGCGGAAAGCTTCGAAGACGGATTTTTGCGGGCTGCGCTTGAAGTCATCGCAAAGCGCGATGAGCGCGAGGCCATCATCACCAGCCAGGATTTCGATGGCCTGAAGCAACGACTTGATCGCTCACCGAGCACGACGCGCTTCACCCAAGCCATGGCGGAGTTTTACCTCAGCATCCCAAGGCGTCAGTTCGACAAGCTCAAACGAGAACACGGCAATCCGTTTTTGATCAGCAAGAGCACGCCGAGATCTATCCCCAAAGTGCACCTCTTGACGTGGTATGCGCAAGTCACCAAAGCCCGGGAGAAGATTCAAGATCCGATCTCGGGCAAATTCGGTCGAACGGGGAAGGGCATCCCCTTCATTGTGATCCGCGAGTCCTCAGAAAAAATCAAGAGCGTGATCTCGCATGCGGGCATCACGGGGCTCGATATGAGTGTGATCGAAGAAGCTTTCCAGCAAGGCGCAACGATCTTGGCTCTGACCATCGATCAAGCCTTAGCGCTACCTTGGCAGTCAAATGCCGAGAAAAAGCATTGGCGAAATGCCTACCGCTCTCATCTGATGACGGTCCATGCATCTAAGATGGCATGGCTGGATCGCCAAGAGTTAGACGAAGACACGAAGCCCGTTTAGCGCGGCGGCCCACCACACGTATTGGCTGCCTGGTGCATCCGGGCGCTGGCGTTATCGGCGCCGGATGAATGGATGTTCAGCGATCGTGGCGATTTCGTCCTGTAGCGACGCGTCTGCGATGCATAGATTGCGTTCCGAAGCTTGGCAAGTCGTCAAGCGCGGAGAGCAAGATGAAATACACCATCGAGATCAATGCGACGGTCCAAGTCGCCCACTACATGACAGTTGAAGCAAGCTCGCCGCAGGAGGCGCTTGCTCAATGCGATGTCGACACGATTGCGAACAGTGACTTCGATTTCGAAGAATGGTTTAGTGCACCCGAAATCCATCGCATCGAAGATGAAACCGGCACGCTCATTGCGTGTGACTACGAGGACCGTGTTCCTGACATCGACGATCTGTAAGTCCCTTCTCGGCTTGTCCAATCGACTGATGCTGTCACGCTACGATCTTGACGAAAGGCGTTTCGGCCTTAAGTTGAATGGAAAGGAGACGAAATGGACCAATCAATTAGAAGAAATATTAGACAAGCAGTGAAGCAGGGAGGCGAGACATATGTGCAGTCGCTTTGTCAGGCTCAGGGTGACATCGATGCTGCGGCACGCTACGCCATTGAGGTGGCGATCAAGAGCGGCAAAGAAAGCTTGGTTGATCAGCTGGCGCCACTGCTGTCAAAGTCGTTTGCGGTCTATCCGCTTGATGTCGCCGCCAAGGCGGGTTCAGCGCGGGCAGTTGAGCAGCTCATGGCGTTTTGCGACGCAGAAAACGACGAGGCATTGGTGCTTGCTGCCAGGCACGGGCACACGGAGTGCGTCAAACGCCTGCTCAAGGAGTGTAGTCCTTTGCAAGGCGATTCTCAGGCGCTGTATGAGGCAGCGCGTCATGGTCACGCAGATGTGGTCTTTCAGTTGGTCCTTTTTTCAGATGCTAAAGCCCAGGACAGTCGAGCGCTGATCGCTGCGTGTCGGGAAGGCCACTTGGAAGTGGTCAAGCATCTGTTGCCGTTTTCATCCAAAATTCAATGTGCGCAGCATGGCTTTGCGGCGGCGGCCGAGAACAATCATGCCGAGGTCGTTGAGTTCTTGATCGAAGCTGGTCTTCCGGATCCGGAAGACACCTTTTCGCTGGGGCTCAACGTCGCTGCTGCCAAAGGTCATGAACAGCTGGTGCGGACGATACTTTGGGCGATCGTCAGAACAGGGTATGCGCCGCGCGACTTTGGCGAGAAAGCACTGTTCGCTGCAGCAACGGAGGGCGATGCAGGAATGGTCAAGTCACTCTTGGAATTCACCCATAAGACCGCTTATCCGGAGGCAGGCTTGTTTGCTGCACTCCAAAATGGCCATGATGAAGTGGCGGATCTTCTGGTTCGCCGAGTGAACCTAGATCACGTGCGCGAATTGATCTCGGACGAAGAGATCGAAGCCAAGCTTGATGAAGCGATTGCCAGACTTGACGCTACGAAGCAGCACGGAGAGCTTCAATCCAACGAGCGCAAGAGATTTGCGCAGAGCAATACGTCAAGTTCAATAGAGAAGAGCCCTGCTCGCGGCGCACGCTTGTAAGCGAATGCTGTAGGAATACGCCTGGATGTCATCGGCATCCTCACTCCGTTGCTTACTTCTAAGGGCCTGCTCTCCGTATCTCCCAATCGCCACGCGATAGGGTTCGGACCTGATGGAGGTCAGTGTCGTAGATGGCGATCAGGTCAGAGCTGCTGGCAATGATGTGGCCTCGGATCTTTCGCTCACCCTTTTCCCAGAGTTCTGAATCGCTTGTCGACACTGGTCCAAGGAGGCGTCGCCTCTCTTTGGTTGCTTTCTCTTTCCCGGCTCTCTCTCCGACCAAGCCTGGCATGATCGCAACAAGCAGGCCAACCAAGTAAAGCATCACTCCTAAATAAACGACAGATGCGGCCATGCCGGCTGAGGACACGATGCCGCTTAGCCATGGCCGTTCCCGAATGAATAAAGTGATGCGATTGTTGACTGCTGGCCCGGTAGGTAGACGGTAGAGCCAGATCGCGAACCAGAGCATGAGAAAAAACGTGATCGGAACGCGCCACGGGACAGATCGGAGAATGCCAACGCCTTGAAGCATAATGGCATAGTATCCATTCACAATTTTCCAATCGGTAGATTGCGGGAAGAGATCAGCTTGAACACCCCATGCATCGAGATAGGTGGTGTATGAGACATGACCGCAGCCATGAAGGACAACCCCAGCCAGAGTTGTCATGGCAGCGAGGCTGCCGACGAAACGGGTGATGGACCACGATCGCTTAGAGAGCAACTTGCCTTGCTCTTCCGGTGGCGTGATGGGACGGTTTGATTTGACGATTTCTGTATGACGCATGGTTCTCGAGGTCGATTAATTGCTGGAAAAGAAGGTTTTCCTTAGCCAATCCATTGCTTCATCGAGATCGAGGTTCGAGCTGGCATAGGACACTTGAAGCAGGTGAGGCGAAAGCAGACTGTCCCACTTTTGGCTGGCCAGATTTTTAGCACCTGCCAATAGCACTTCAATGGACGGGGCTGGTGCAGCGGCAATCGCCTTGAGCGCTGTCTCGATGTTCTCAAGGGCACTCGGACCCCGAGTGATCTCGACCCCCAGTCGGCTCCCCTGAGCCTTGAAGTTCCTGGCATTGAGCAAGCAAGCGATTGCATCGTTGGCCGCATCGCCCAGCCAAGTGAGAAGCAGGATGTCGCTTCCCCTATCCAGAAAGAGTTGATCATCCAAGCTGTGTTGCTGGTAGCTGGTCCGTCCTTCATCGATGAAGCGCTGCGCACACGCATCCACAAACGTCGGCGTCAGTGTTCCCTGATAGATCGCTTGCATGGTTTGACGCACTTTGGTATGTACGCGTCCGCCGCCGCCGCTGAACAACGGTGGCGCGCCACTTTTGGTGGCAGACACATAGATTGTTTTCTGGCCTTCGTCGATTTGCTCGACCAGCCAGGTGCGCCCACCAAACAAGATACGCTGGCCGGTCGTGAGCATCTGAGAGACGGGCAGGGTGCCAAGCGGTTTGCCAGCGGCGACAATCCGAAATTCTTCGTCGACCGTGAACGCTGCATAGAACGAGTAGTGGTTGACGATACGGTCACCGACAGATCCGTGCAACAAGAGCCCAGATCCGTCTTGAATCAAGATGTTGTGCTGCCCCAAATGGCGCAAGAGCTCGACAAACGCATCACGAGACACTTGATTGAAAGGGGCATTGGGGGCGCACAGCAACTGGAATGCCTGAGGTGCAGTCAGGCCGCCATACTGCGCAATGGCGGAAAGGAGCTGCTGGATGAAGGTGGAAAGATGCGCACCTTTGACCACAGGCGGCTCATACCATTTTTCGGTGAGCAGCATGACTACGGCCAAAGTCTGGAAGGTGTCGAGCCTCAGGCGTGTTCGGAGATCCGCTTGCGAGTCGATGGCGTCTTCAATCACATAGCCGCGCAAGATCGCAGCTTCACCTTTGCGTCTTCCGGATCTGCCCATGCGTTGACGGAGACTGGCAACGGTAGGGGGCGTTCCAATCTGGGCAACGCTCTTGACCGCGCCGATATCGATGCCAAGCTCCAACGTGTTGGTGCAAACGGCAGTCGCTGGCTGATTCTTTTGTTTGAGCGCAGCCTCAGTGTCGTAACGGATTTCTTTGGAAAGACTGCCATGGTGAGGCCAGAACTCGCGCGAAACGCCGCTTTTCTCGCAAAGCTCATTGAGCAGGTGTGTATAGCGCTCGACCTCACGGCGGCTGTTGGGAAAGACCAGGTTGTTGCTACCTCGAAGGATTTTGAACAAATGCTCGGCCACAGCCAATGGTGCTAGTTCTTGCTTCTCCTTCTTGTCATCAGCTTCGCCCTTTTGAGGAACAGGTTCTTCAAAGCCTTTGATGATAAGGAGAAGTTCTGACGCATCGGAAGGGGCATCGACAATCGCAGCGGTGCCCGCTGGACGCAGAAAGCGCGCCGCAGCCTGCATGTCACCCAGTGTTGCCGATAGCCCAATGCGAGGCACCTTGCGTCCAACGACGGTATCGATCCGGTGCAGCAAGGATTGAAGTTGTTTGCCGCGCTCGCTGCCGATGAAGGCATGTAGCTCGTCGATCACAAAGTAGGCAAGGTGCTTGAAGATGCCGGCAACCGAGGTGCCTCGATTGCATAGCATCGCTTCCAGCGACTCTGGTGTAATCAGAACGACGCCATGTGGTTTCTTGAAGAAGCGTTGTTTGCTTGTGCTGCTGATGTCGCCATGCCACGGCCACACCGGAATGTCGAGGTCTTCGCACAGTCGCTCCAATCGACCGAATTGATCATTGATCAAGGCCTTCAAGGGGCTGATGTAAACGATCAAACCTGCTGGGGTTTGCTGTTCGAGATACGTCAGCGCTGGGAGAAAGGCCGCTTCCGTCTTCCCCGAGGCGGTGCTAGCAGCCACGATCACATCTTGATCGGCAGGCAGGATCAGTGGGATGGCCATTTCCTGGACATCCCGCAGGGCTTCCCATTGCTCTGCCCACAAGTAGCGCTGGATGCCTGGCGAAAGAAGCGAGAAGGCGTTCGACTGGCTCATGGATTAAAGCTTGAACGAAGCCAATTCGTCATCCCCTTGAACCGCGAGATCTTCGTCGCCGCCATGGTCTTCCTTGACTTCGACCTCTCCGATCAAGGTTTGCCAAGCCGTGCCGGGATTTTGCTCCAAGACAGCCAAGAGATTGATGAACGCGGTAATCGTGGTGCGAGGCGTGCGGAAGAAGCTGTCACCAATCCGATTGGCGCAGTGCTCCATGAATTGCTGGATCGCTTCGTCAGGCAGCAAATACTTGTCCGCATCGCCGCTTGCGTAGACATGACGGATCTTGGTCAAAAGCACATAGAAGTCTTCTGCAGTGAGGCTCGAAAGCCGGACCACAGGTCCGGAGAAGTCGACCAGCCCTTCCTTGGCAAAGGCGTTTTGGGCCAAACGGCTTTGAAGGGCCTGATAGCTGTAAACGCCACGCCGCGTGTCCATCAGGAACTCGGGCGTGCCACCCAATACGAAGCCAAGACCGACTGCCGTGCCTTGGAAGGAATCATTGAGCATGCGCAAGATCTGCTCGTAGTTCGAGTTGCGCGCTTGGGCATTAGCAAGCTTATAGAGATTAACGAGCTCGTCTAGGCAAACCAGAAGGCCGCTAAAGCCGGCCAGGCGCACAAAGCGCCCCATCAGTTTGAGCTGATCGTAGACTGAGGCATCATCAACAATCGAGCGCACACCCAGCGCAGCTTTAGCGTCGGTCTTGGTGGAGAACTCGCCACGCAGCCAGCGAATGGCAGCGGATTTGAGTTGCTCATTGCTTTCTTCAAAGCCTTTGCAGTAAGCCGCAATGACATCAGCGAAGTCATAGCCGTTAACGAGTTCCGTCAGCTGTTCAAGCTTGGCGCGGATGACTTGTTCGGTGGGAACATCTTTTGCTTTGGCTTCGGTCTTAGCGGTCGCGATGAATTTCTCAACGACTCCTGGCAGCGCGCCACCGTCAGGCTTGGTGCGCGTGGCCAAGTTACGCATGAGTTCTGCATAGAGAGAGCGCGCCTGACCACCGGAGGCATGCAAACGCCGATCGGGATTGAGGTCAGCGCTTGCCACGACGAGCTTGCGCTCCATCGCGATGGCGCGCACCAGGTTGAGGAAAAAGGTCTTGCCGGCACCGTATTCGCCAACGACCAGTCGGAACGAGGAGCCGCCATCGGCCAAGCGATCAATGTCGCTGACCAGCGTTTCGACTTCGCGAATGCGCCCAACCTGGATTAGGTGCTGACCAGCACGAGGCACGACACCTGCACGCAACGACTGGATGACCGCATCACGATCCTTGGCACGAATAGGGTTGCTCATTGCTCTATTTTCTCGATGAACTCTGGGTTGATCTCCACCGGATCGTCTCCTTCAGAGAATGGGATGTCATAAGCATCAAACGATGCATCATTGATGTGCTCAAGTGCGCCGTCGAGCATTAGTTCTAGATCCGAAGCGCCATCTTCGAGTTCCGAGCGCGTCCAACTGGGTCGGGAGAGCATGAGGCGCAGCAGTGCGCTGTGTGCTTCATCCAAGCCCAACATGCCAGGAGTAGCAGTAGCTTCTTGACCCGGGAGCGTCAGTGCTTGGGGCTCGATGATGAGCTCAGGCACATCATCGGTAAAGATGCCAGCCAAGAGGGCAGAGACCTTAGCGGTATCCCGTTGAAGTTCGGCGATGCGCTTGGGATCCAGGCGAAACTGCTTGGTTGGCTCTGCTTTGGGGGTGCTTCTGCCCGTGCCAACTGCATGGACATCGCTAAAGACTCGTTTGGTCTCCACACCGAGCGTCTTGTAAACCTTCTCCAAGAAGCGCATTTCGTCCGGCGAAACCGTGCCGTCACTTTGCGCAAGGCTTGCCATTGAGGTTGCGATCGTTTCCTTGGTGATTTGATCCAATGGATCAAGCTTTTTCTTGAGCGAGGCCAGAGTGATGGGTGCTTGGCTCAGCCACACAAGATGCGCACGAAGGCGCTTGTGGTCGGCGGGACTGAGGTGACTCCATGCATCAATCTCTCGGCCAAGATGTTCGATTTCGTGTGCACTGAAATCGCCATCGGCCTGAGCAACGGTGGAAGCAAGTTGCAAGGTCAACAGGGCGATTTGATACGCGCTGCTTTGGGCCTGATGGGTTTGGCCGGGCAGCAACGCAAAGAGGGCAACAGGATCAGTGTCGCCAGGCGCCCGCGCGCCTTCGAGCACGTTGGGCTCCATGCCGATGTGAGTGGCTTCGAGCGTCCTGGCAAGATCTCGGATCTTTTCTCGGTTGAGCGACGCTCCACCATTGCCAAAGCGATCGGCAAGCTGGCTCAGGGGCAGGGTGATCGCACGACCTTGAACCTCGTCCACCAGCAGTTGGAGCGCTGCTTTGCTGGGGGCAGGCCAGATGCTGGTTGGCAGGTGTAACAGGCCTTCCAGCGTGGTTCGAGCTTCGGGATTTTTAATCAGAAGACGACTGAACGGGCCGAGTTCATCCGTGCATTGCTGGACGATTTCGTTGAGCTTCTTGATGGGCGCTGTGAGCGCGGTGACATCCGGTGTATCGCCAAAGGTCTTGGGTTTGAAGCTGCTGCCATAAAAGGCAGGGGAAAATGTTTGTCTCGAAAATTTCAGCTTGGTGCGGTTCTTGGGCAGGACCAACCCCGCGTCAAAAAGCTCCCGGTATCGCTCAACAAAGAGCTGATCGAACTCCTCTGCGCAGCGGACAGTAGGAGTGCGCATGGAGACTTCTGGGCTGAGGCGTGCCCAGGCAAGGGCCAAGGGTGCGGGAACCGGGGCACGATCCAAGGAGCATTGACCCAAGGCTAGGCGGAGGTAAAACGGAAGCTCATGTGTGCGCTGAAAGCTGGGGAGCGGTTTGGTGTAAAGCTTTTCCCCAACGTCATCAAGTTCCATCCAGTCCAGCAAGCTGTTGATCTGGAATCGGATAACGGGGTAGATCTTGCCGTAGGCGGCTTCTAGCTGTCGCAGTGCTGCCTTGATTTCCGGCCAACCCTGCTTTGACTCTGAATCGTCGGCTCCATCGATCAAGACCCGCCGTTCAATGCCATACAAGAACAACATCACGTATCGATAGTTGCATTCGGGATCGGATCGATCAGAAGCGAGCCAATTGATGTAGGCACGACGTTCGGTTGCAGATAGGTCAGCGTAGTTTTCTTGATAGCCGACTGGCTCGCGGTAGTTGCCAGTTGGTGCAACGGCGAGAACGCCATTGACCAAGCTGGGTTCATTCCCACCCCTTGGTGTTGCGAGCTTGACCCCAGAGTAGAACAGTCCGCCCGAGATTTTTACCCCGCGAATTTCAATGATCTCGCCCGGCTGCACCCAACGCGTGTTCTCCCAGCCCGCAGGAGGCTTGGGCACCAAGAATTCCTTCGCAGGTGCACTGCTGGCGATGCTGGTGCGATGAAGTTCGTCCGGGGCGTTCGCCGGCTCCGTGCGGGAGGCCGCAGGCAACGGTGGCGGAATGGATGACACCTCTGTCTCGCTCGACGGAACAGGAATAGGCTGCAATGCAGCTGGCAGTGCTGGGATCGTCTCAACTCTTCCAGCAGTTGGCGTTGGCGCGATCACGCGTTGACTTTCAAGTGTGGGGTCGGAAGCCGTTTGGGCGGGTGGAGGCATCGCAGCTCTAGCAACGACTGCACGCATAGCGTCGAGAAGATTGCTGTTCAGTTGCTGCGGCGATGACGGGGCTTCCGTAGGTGCCGAGGCGATGGTTTGCGCGTCTGGTGTCTTGTTTGTTCCTAGATCGCTTGGACTAGGCGAAGCAGTTGGGCGTGGGCGGCTCGGTGTGGGCACGATGATGCGCGGAGCGTCTGATGCGGCATCAATGGCAGAGTTCGCTTGCCGGCTGATTGATGATTGCTCAGCCACAGCGCGCATTGCTTCAAGCAAATTGCCGTTGGGCCGCTGAGGAACGGGACGATCTTGAGGATTTCCGGTGGCGCTCGGTTCCTGTGTGGCACGTGTGCCTGACAGAATGATCGTAGACATTTCCGCCTGCCCAGGAGGGGCAGGAGTCTGTGGTGCTACTGGTGTCATCGGGCCGTGCTCGGCAATATGCGCCATCGCGGTCCGCAAGTTCCCCGGTCGGTAGGTTGCAACCCGAGCTGGGTTCTGTGGAGGTGCCGCCTGGGGAGCATGGGGAGCTGATTGGCTCAACGCTGCGGTCGGTGCCGCAACGCGCTCGCTGGCAACCCGGTTGCTCTGCGAGGGCGATGGAGCGATCGGTGGTTGAGCGGCCTCTAGCATGGAAGACAGGATCTTACGGTTGGCGCTGGCGGGAGCAGATGCTGCTGAGCCGCGAGATGTGCTTGGGGCCTTCTTTGTCCCAGTGAGTTCCGCGAGGGTCGGCTCACGCACGATTGGGGCGGGTGACTTCCTCTGAGCCTGCCACTTCACGAAGAGGTAGACCCCGAAAGCGACCACAGCAGTAATGCCGAGAGCAATCCATACCTGTCTCGGCACCATCGCAATGATCACCAAGGCGACTACCAATGCGATCACGGTAAGGTCCGCGCCTTGCTTTTTCCTGCGTCTCGCCACGTGGCCCCCTGCCTCTGGCACTCCTCCTGGGGGATGTTAACCGGACATCGTGCTAGATGGATATGAAGCTTTGGCTCAGCTAAAAGATGGGTATACGGAGGGCATGCCAGAATATATGCTCAAGCTTGGGTAGACCAAAATCGGTCCAAAGGAGCTTCAATGATTGATCTTGATGAGGTTAGAGTTTTACTTGACGAGTGGAACGCTGAAGCCAAAGAGCGAGTTGCTAAAGAAAGGATCAGCGGAGGAGTTAGTGAGCTCGATTTTCTAATAAAGAATGACATCCGTGAAAGGCATAGGCGAGAGCTGATTTCCATGGATGATGCGCTTGAGTCCTTAGAGGTAGAGATGAATTCAATTTCCGAGGATGAGTTTGCTTCGGAGGAAAAGGAATATGACGTAGGTCTTGCTGAGAAGATTACAGAGTTGCGCGAAGAAATTTGGTTAATAATTAAATAGTTCGGCCGCCCTATTTTTTGAACACTCCGACAAAGAATTGATTTACATGCCAAATTTAGAGGTGATAGAAAAATATCTTCTGGCGTTGTATCGCGCCATAAGAAAATTTGCCAGCCGCTCCCGTCTAACAGCAGCAAGGCGGCTATTTTTTATAGCGCTGGCTGGTGTAGCAGTAGCCATAATTTCAGTGTTTTCGTTTAACGGTTTGATTTGGTATGTCGATCAGGAGTCTGCTCAGCGAAACAAGGTCTATACCAGTAAGATGGAGAGGTCGAGAATTGACCGGGCTATAGATGCGGTAAGTATTTGTTCAAAAGAAAAAGAGAAGCAAAGTGTGAGTGCGAATTTTTATTGCAATGAGGCAGTATGGCGTTATAAGAATGTCATGGGGCGTTACGAAAGTTCGGAGCGAGTAATTGAGCTTGTGAAAAATAAAGCATATGAGGCGATGCAGTTAGATATGCGACAGCATCTTGAAGATGTGGAGGCTGCAACGTTGAGAGATGCTGAAAACTTTCTAGAAAAACTATTTGCGGAATTTAGTGCGAATCAATGGCAAATTTTTGTTGCTTCTCTGATTTTACTGGTCCATTTGATAGCTAGTTGGGCTATGTATAAGAAAAGGTTGTGTGGATTTTGATGCTTGTTCCGGTTTGTCCTAATTGTTGTTCTAGTTTTTAGATCCGCCACGGATTTTATGGGAATTAAAAGCCGTGGCGAATGCGGTGACTCAGTGTGGGGCGAATTTTGTATTCTTAGCATGTTGTCGATACATAATTGGCAGGTTGCGATTACATTGATACGCCCAGGATTTCCTAGACATCTCAAGGCCATGGAAAATGGCTGATTCGGAGGTGTCCATGAGCAGTAAGCGGTATACGGATGAGTTCAAGATCGAGG